>JACQYL010000010.1 GCA_016208165.1 Deltaproteobacteria bacterium | reverse complement strand
TTCCGGATCCCGGAAGCAGGCCCGGGTGATGGCGCACTTGGCATTGTCGATGATCAGCTTTGCCGGCAGACCGCCGAACCACTCAAAGGTTCTGCGGTGGCAGGCAAGCCAGGTTTCGACTTTCTGATCGGTGACGACCTCGGCGTACATGTGCCGGCTGAAGCACAAGGTCATGACGAAAATCCAGGTCTTGGTCTTCTGGCCGGTAAAGGCATCGGTGATCTCCGGTCCCTTGCCGAAATCGACCTGGGCCGCCTCTCCCGGGGCAAAATCCAGGATACAGGTGGCCTTGGGATATTGCTTTTCGAAGGTGTTCACCAGGCGTCGAACCGACGAGTAGGACCCCACAAAAGGGAAGTGATCGACGAGCCGCTGATGGATGGTCGTCATCTGCACGCCGGCATCGATCCACTGCCGGATCTGTTCTTCATAGGCAGAACTAAGCGATTGGTGGGTCGGATTGGCCGTTTTGTTCGTTTCGAATGCTTCGGCCAAGACCTCGTCCTCGGGCAAGGGGACATCGGGTTTGAGCCATCCGTTTTGTTCGGCCACCGTCCGGACCTGGGCGCATTTAAGGCACCCTATCATCCTGGTTCTGGCGATGGCCCGGTCGCTTTGACCTAAACGCATCCGATGGATGACTTGACGATAATGGTACATCTCGAACCTCCGATTGGCCATGGCAGATCCTCCCGGCAGCAGTTTTTGGCCGGGAGTCTACCGCAGTTGTTCCCATGGTCCGAGACCCTTTTTGACTTCCAAAAAAACGTTCACCAGAAACAGGGTGGCCCGATTACGCCGATCAGAAGATGGCCTCATTGCGGCGATCACAAAGTGGCTCGATTGCGCCGATCAAAAGGTGGCTCCATTACAGCGATCAGGAAGTGGCCCGATTACGACGACCACGTAATGGCTCTATAGCAGCGATCAACAACAAGTTGTGGTATGCTTCCGTCAATCCCCGTCGTGCCGCGGACCAACGGGCCGTGGTCGGGCTCCAACGAAACCACGAGCTGGGCTGGAACCTCCGCCAGACTCGCCCCATTTACGCTGCCGTGATCCACGCATGGGTTGCCGTCCGTGTTGTACGGCTCATCGGTCGCATTCCCGTGCGTGTCCGTCGGATACTGCGGGCTCCATGTCGGGAACGGGCACTGCTGCACGCGCGCCCAGATGATACAGCCTTCTCGACTGAAACCGGAATTGATTCACTATATCGCGAAGGCCACATCTGGTTGAGATTTGGACAAACATCATCACAACGAACTGTTCCCAGCGACCGAGGGTTCTATGTTTTCGTACAGGCTGATAACCTTCTTACTCAATGCGTCGAAAATCGTGTCTATCAACCGGTTGCAGCAGTTGACCGAATATAGTATTAACATGTGCCGTTGCCTGATTTTCCTTTAGTATCAATCAGTTATACGGAAAGTAGATATAACACGAATGGGTTTCTTCAGGCCTAGTACCATGTAACATTTAATACTTCGTTAAATATGAATTATGATATAATGGCGGGAACCCAAACAAGGAGCCCGCCATGTCGCCAAGGTACCGGGTAACATTGACCAAAGAAGAACGAAAAGAGCTTGAGGTAATAACACGACGCGGAAAAGATCGAGCAAGAAGAGTCATCCTTGCGCGCGCCTTGTTACTTTGCGATTGCGGTCCTGAAGGTCCGTCATGGAATTTGTCCGACATTTCACAGGCGCTTGGAATAACCAGCCGGACCATTGAACACCTCAAAAAGCGTTTTCTTGAGGACGGTCCTGAAGCGGCGCTGGAACGCAAGCAGCGGGAAAAGCCGCCACGGGAAATAAAATTTGACGGGGCATTTGAAGCAAGGCTGATCGCCTTGGCGTGTTCGGATGCGCCGCAGGGATATCGGCGATGGACGGTAAGGCTTCTTGCCGATAAAGTTGTAGAGCTGAATATCGCTCCATCCGTATCGCACATGACCGTGCAGCGGGTTATAAAGAAAACGAAATTAAACCTCACCTCAGGAAGTACTGGAAAATCCCTCCGGAAGGCAGCGCGGCGTTCGTAGCCAATATGGAGGATGTTCTGGGAGTTTATCAACTGCCATATGATGGGGACTACCCGACGGTATGCATGGATGAAACCTGCAAGCAACTGATAGGTGAAGTTCATGAACCCATCCCCTGCGGACCCGGAAAGCCGGAACGCATTGACGACGAATATGTTCGAAACGGCGTGGTCCAAATATTCATGGAAGTAGAACCATTGGCCGGCAAAAGACATGTGGAGGTGACCGAACACCGCACCAGAAAAGACTGGGCGATTCAGATCAAGCAGGTGCTGGATGAACGATATCCGGGGGCAATCAAGGTGCGCTTGGTTATGGATAATCTGAATACCCACAGCATCGCCTCGCTTTATGAAGCATTTGAGCCTCAGGAGGCCAGACGACTGGCCGAACGACTTGAAATCCATTACACGCCAAAACATGGCAGTTGGTTGAACATGGCGGAAATTGAACTCAGCGCTCTGAAAGGGCAGTGTCTTGACCGCCGGATCCCCAACATGGCAACCATGTGGGCCGAAGTGGCCGCTTGGGAAAAAGATCGACATAACAATGCCAAAAAGATTGCTTGGCAATTTACTACCTTGGACGCTCGAACTAAACTGAGGCGTCTTTATCCGAAACTATAACTGTTACTTGGTACTAGTTTTATCCGCTTAACCGAACAGTTGTGAGTCAAGATGTGATTGCCTTGTTTTTTTGCATCCATTGACTTGACTTAGCGCAATCATTGGTGTATATACACTTAACAGCACCCCCGATGTGCCATCAATGGTGCGATGCTTCGGAAAGAATCTTTGGGCAGTCAGGAACGACATGGCAGATAAATTGAAAAACGTGGAGATCGCAAAGTGTAAGGAGATAGGACGCAGTTGCGCTTGCTACAATTTGCGGAGGGCTGCCCGCGCAATTACGCGACTCTACGAACGTTACCTATCACCCAGTGGCCTAAAAGCAACACAATTTACTGCCCTTATGGCCGCTCATTTGAGAGGCCCCATCACGTTGACGAAACTGGCTGATTTGACAGTAACAGAACGGACAACACTCACGAGAAACCTGAACATTCTTGAGAGCAAGGGATTTCTAAGCATCGAAGCGGGAAGGGACCGCAGGGAACGCCTTGTGACCATTACCGAAAAAGGTCGAGAGACTCTTATGGCTGCAATACCGTTATGGGAGGTGGCCCAAACGCACATTGAGAAGGGTCTAGGAAAAGATCGGCTGGAAAGCTTCCTCGGCGGCTTATCAGAAATTACCTCCCTATCTCGCAACCCATAATATTTTTTTGGGGCATATATGTGTAGCTACACTGAAATGCAAACGTTAACTATTTTTTAAGAACTTGAAGGTCCATATGAGATGCGCATGTTGGCATATCATTGCCTGACATCTGCATATATAGATAGGGGTTACCTCGATGAATGAAAGAACCGCTATCAGTCTTCCGCATCAAATCCAGATGGTATTGAACGGTTTGATCCCACCACCTCCGATTGCAAACCTTATCGGTTTCAAGCTCGTCTCGGTTAGTCCAGGAAGGGCAAAAATCGAGTCCGAAGCTGATGATCGTCACGCAAACCCTATGGCGAAATTGCGTGGTGGTGTTGTCCGTGACATCAGCGATGCCGCCATGGGGATGGCATACGCCGGCAGGCTCAAGGAAGGAGAGAGCTCCACGACACTCGAGTTCAATATCAACGTCCTTGAGCCAGTCTGGAAGGCCAAGCTGCGAGCCGACTCAAGTGTCGTCGATGGGGGAAAAGACGGTTGGACTGGTGACGTGGGATGTTTTCGATGAAAAGGAAAAACTCATTTCACGAGCAAGTAGCACCTGCATGACTCTGCTGACGGGTGAACAGGCAGCTGGGCGGTAATGCCGGAAAAGAGAACCATATAAGTTGGCGCGGGCCATCCTTGGCCGCTTCCGTCTGGAAAATCAAGCTATACCAGAAAGTAAAAAGAACATGTCCAAACAGAACGGAGTTTATTCAGCCGCTGAGATCAAGAAAATCTGCCTGGATGCCGGGGCCGAAGACGTAGGATTCGTGGACCTGGACCGCGATGCGCTCCAGCAGAAGGAGCGTGAAGGGATCTTACACGTCTATTCCCTTACCCGGACTGTCATTTCAGTCATTATCGCAAACAATCGCGAAAACATTCAGAGCCCGGCCCGCTATGTGGCTAATGAGGAATATCATCGTACGGGAGACAGGACTTCGAACGTTTCGCGAGAGATCCTTCGTCGACTGAACCAACTCGGCATCCGTGGGGTTGTTGTAAACCGTGGGTGGCCCATGGCCATGGAACGGTATCCAGGAAAGATCTGGGATGTCAGCCACAAGATCATGGCCGTGGAGGCCGGTCTGGGACACATGGGCATGAACCGGCTGGTCCTTCATCCGAAGTACGGTAGCAGTGTCCAGTTGGAAAGTATCCTGGAGAATGGCGCGATGGATGTATATGATTATCCCCTTAAGGAAAATCCCTGCATCAAGTGTAATCTATGTGCCGCCGTCTGTCCCACCGGAGCCATCACCAAAAACCAACCCTTTGATTTTATGGCCTGCATCACTCATACGTACAGAGACAATTACATCGGGTTTAATAACCTGGTGGAAGCCATCGTCACCTCTCACGACATGGGGGAATACCGTTCTCATTTCGATGATAGGGAGACGGGCTTCATGTGGCAATCTTTGATGTTTAAGATGAGCTACCGGTGCAGCTACTGCATGGCTGTCTGCCCGGCGGGAGAAGAAGTCAAACCCGCCTATCTGGAAAACAAGAAAGAACATATCGAAAGGATTCTCAAACCGTTGAGAGACCGTCAGGAGCGGGTGTACGTTACAGCCGGATCTATGGCGGAAGCAAGGGCTACGGGGAATAAGAATAAGGAAGTCATGATCGTGAAGGGGATAACGCGATCTAATCCAAAATAGCTGGAAAGCCATGAAGTTAGGTATATGTTCCGGTGGAAGAGCAACCTCCACAGATCATATTGTATCCCTACAGGCAGAGACGGGGGGGCCGGCAAGATGGGGAAAGGAAGGATAATAACATGGCCAAAATTGGTATTATCACCTGCCAAATCCTGGAACTCGAGTTCGCCCACGTGTTGAGTGCTGACACGGAAGTCTCGGATGTCTTTGTTGTCGACAACGAGTTTTCAGCGGGTTTGCTTTCAGAACTCAAGGACCACGGCAAAAAGCCGGTGCATAGGCTGACAACCCTAAAGGAATTCGGGAAAACGTCAGGCGACGGGCACCAAGTATTGATCCGGGTCATGGAGGTCGGACTGCATTCCGTGACTAAAAACCTGCAACGCCATGTGGTGTCTGCCGTCGAGGAGATGGCCCAGCACGTGGAAAGCGTCCTTCTCGGATACGGTCTGTGTGGAAATGCCCTGGACCATGCCAAGGATCTTTTTTCGGAAGTGGGTGTACCAGTGATGCTTCCCATGGATGAAGACCATCCGGTGGACGACTGCGTGGGGCTCATTATCGGTGGACGTGAAAATTATTATGCGCGGCAATGCGAGTGCGCAGGCACCATGTTCATGAATGCCGGATTTTCCCGGCACTGGCGGAAGATCCTGGACTCGGATATCCCTGAGGAATTGCTCCCGAAAAAAGACATGCTCCTGAAGCGCATGATGCGAGACTACGAACGCAGCCTGCTGCTGCCCACCAAAGTGCTGGGCGAAATAGAGATGATGGCGAACATCGAAGCATTCAATGCCAAATTCGGTCTCCGCACCGAGTCCACCCCAGGCACGTTGGCGTTGCTTGAAAAGGCGTGGCAGGAAGCGAAAAACCGGTCAGCTGAAAAATGTTGATGAAATTTGGGCTGAGATCGATTCCATGATATTTCATTGCCGGCTTGAACCAGGATGAATGCATCGGCTGTGAGACCTGCTTGGACCGCTTCCGGATGGCGGCTTTCGCCATGATCGACCAAGGAGACGCATCGTTGAATTTGGACCACTGCATAGGCTGCGGTCTGTGTGTGACTACTTGTCCGGCCAAGGCTCTCAGCCTGGTGCGCAAGTCCCAGGAGCACACCCCCCCGGTACCGGCCAACATGAGGGAGGCCCTCACGCATAGGGCGCAACTGAGGGCGCAGATGGAGGTGACTGATAACGTGGAGCGTCACAAGCAATTTCAGTAACCGGTTAACCCCGGCCTAAGAGTTTTACCACAGGAGGTAATCATGAGCGTTTGGCAAAAGACTACCTGCGTAATGTGCGCTGTCTGCTGCGGCCTTGAAGTCAAAGTTGAAAACAACCGCATTGTCAAAGTCCGCCCTGACAAGGACAGCCCTATCAGCGAAGGATACGTCTGCCGAAAGGGCTTGAACATCGCTTATCACCAGCACAATGCGGACCGGTTGCTTTACCCGATGAAGAAGGCGGGCGGCAAATTTGAACGCATAAGCTGGGATCAAGCAATCGGCGAGATCGCAGAAAAACTCAAGAAGATACTTCAAGAGCATGGGCCGCGGTCCCTGGCCTCGGTAGCCGGCGGGGGCGAATTCAACTTCTACCCGACCCGGTTCCTGGCCGGCTTCATTCAGGCTCTTGGGTCACGTTACCAGTACTCATCCGCCAACCAGGAGTTTGCCGGCCGGTATTGGGCGCACGGGCTAACATTCGGAAGCCAGATGCTCGAGCTAGTACCTGATTACGAGAATACCGAGATGCTGATGGCCGTCGGTTGGAATGGGATGATGAGCCACCATATACCCCAGGCCAGGAGAGTATTCAACAGAATTTCCAAAGACACGGACAAACTGCTTGTGGCGATCGACCCACGGCGTTCGGAAACGGCGAAAATAGCGAATATTCACCTGGCCCTTCGGCCGGGTACGGATGCCTTGTTGATATTCACCTGGCCCTTCGGCCGGGTACGGATGCCTTGCTGTTAAAATCGATGATTGCCATCATCCTCAAAGAGGGTATGCATAATCCGGAATACATCGACAAACACGTTAACGGGTTCAAGGAGATACTGCCCTGGTTCACCGGATTCGATGTGAACGCGGCGCTAAAGGTCTGCGAGCTGGAGTACGACCAGGTGTTCCGAGTCTGCCGGGAATTCGCCAAGCGCCACTCCTGCCTGCGTGACGATCTTGGAATCCTGATGAACCGGCACAGTGCCCTTGTATCCTATCTGCTCGTTGTGCTGCTGGCGATCTGCGGACGCATCGGTGTGCCGGGAGGAAACTACCTTGTGGGCGGAAAGATGTACTCAGATCCGAATGACCCCAAGACGTGGAGGACAGCGGTGACCAACATCCCGGCCATCGCGGGGATGTTCCCTCCCAATGTCATGCCGGAAGAGATCGCAAGCGACCGTCCCGACCGGCTGAGGGCCGCCTTCGTCCTGGGGGCCAATCCATTGCGGTCTTATGCCGATACGACTGCGTATGAAGAGGCATTCGGGCGGCTCGATCTGCTGGTGGTAACTGAGATCGCAATGAGTGAGACCGCCGCACTTGCACACTACGTCCTGCCCTGCAAGACAACCTACGAATCATGGGTCCCGGCGGACGCTATTATCCCCTCCAAAACCAACGAAGGTTTCCTGGACGTATATAGCCGGATGCGCCGGCCTGTTGTTGAGGTAGAAGGAGAGCAGAAAGAAGCGGGTGAGATATTCACTCTCCTGGCCGACGCCATGGGGCTGATTCCCGCACTACCCGACTCGCTTTGCCAGGCTGCCGGAAGCGGCAGCCTGGGGACATACCGTGATGCGCTGATAGGTTTTGTAATGGAGCATCCTGAGAACATGATGTGGGTACCCTTCATAGCAGCCAAGACGCTGGGCAATGCCATCGGTTCCGCCCACCTGGCCGGCTATTTCACCGGTTTTTTACAGAGGTCCCGGGCTAAGCAGGAGGAGGCGGCAAGGGTGGGTTTCGACGCCGGACCGGACCAGGGGCCGGCCCTCTACCAGGCCATCATCGACCATCCGGAAGGCGTGCTGGTTGGAGTACAGGACATAGGGAAAAATCTCGGTAGGTTGGCCACAAAGGACGGCAGGATACGGCTTCATACCGCAGAGGCGGAAGAGTGGATAAAGGAAATCAGCCCCGGTGAGGAAGAGAAACGATTGAAAACCGATGCCGAATTTCCATTGATCCTGATGGCAGGACGTCACATGGACATGAATTCCAATACAGCTATGAGGGATCCCGCGTGGAACAAAGGCAGGCGGCCCTGCACCCTGGCGATGAATCCAGCGGACTCAGAGATATATGGGTTCTCCGACGGACAAATGGTGAAGGTTATCACCGAGGCGGGCGAAGAATCCATCGAGGTAGAGCTTACCGAGGACGTCAGAAAGGGCCAGGTCATCATTCCGCAAGGCTTTGGTCTGGTCTATGATGGCGTTAAATATGGCGCTAACGTCAACAGATTAACAAAAAACACAAACCGAGACTTTGTCGGAACCCCTATGCATCGCTATGTTCCCTGCCGGGTCGAAGCGGCCTGACCCAACGGGAGCGGCCCAAAACAGGGGGTTCAAGAGGATAAGAGCTTTGAGGCAGAGGGATAAACGCCATGAGCACGTTGTTCAAACAAATTACGAGAGATGGTAACCTGGAAAATATATCGGGATTCGGCGGCTACAAAAGAATTTATGAAGAGCTGATCCAGCAATTGCGGCAGGGAGATATTCCTACCTTGGCAGAACATCTTGAGCTTGCGCTCAACCAGGAAGGCGAAGCCGAAGTCCCATTTTTGGGCGTCACTTATCTATTATCAAGGGCTGGAGTCAGGAGAGATGATGGCCAAGGCTTCTCGGATGTTACTGGAAGCGCCTTAATTCGTTATTTGTTAACGGGAAGTTGTAGCCGCCCGGCAGGAGAGTTTGTGACCTTTGCGATGCTGGCCGGCCCGTTGTTTAGGCAGGGAGAATATTCCAGCAGCGCTATAGAGCGACCGATCATTAAACGCTTTGAAAGACGTGCTCCAGAATTGCTGCGGGTCGCGACATCAGTAGGTGGACGCATGGGTGGGATTGGAGGCTTGGATTCAGTCAGCATACTTTTCGACTTGCTTCCTCACATCTTACTACAATTAATTTTCTATGATAAAGACGATGAATTCCCGGCCCGAGCGACTCTGTTGTTTGAGAAAAATTCGACGCAAGTACTAGATTTCGAAACATTGGCTGTGCTGGTTACTATATTTGTCAACTTTCTGACGAAATCAGATCCCGTTTCGATGATCGGGAAACGGGCTTCATCTGGAAGTCCTTGATGTTTGGAATGAACTATCGATGCTGCTACTGCATAGCTGTCTGCCCGGAGGGAGAAGATGTCAAACCCGCTTACCTGGGAAAACAAAAAAGAACATATAGAAGAGATTCTCAAACCTTTGAGAGACCGTCAGTAGCCGGTATACGTTACGGCAGGATCTATGGCGGAAACAAGGGCGACGCGGAATAGAAATAAGGAAGTCATGATCGTGAAGGGGATAACGCGATCTATTCCAAAATAGCCCCGACAACAATCTGTGATTTCAGGGAACAGGAAAATGCCTGAAAAATTTTTCGGGACTATGAACCCCAAAAGGCTATTTTCAGAATCATCAAGAAGCCTTTCTGCCGGAATTAAACGACAATGTTTGCACATTGAGAGAGTTAGAAGGCTTGCCAATGACATGTCTTTGTGAAACAAATATCCCTGAGGAACTAGCCGTATCCCACAAATGCGGAAAGGATATCTGGCTTTTCAGTAAACTCGAATCAGAAGATCTGGCTGCGTTGACCAGTGTGGGCAAACGAAAGGTCTTTCGACGAGGCGAGGCAGTGTTCCATCAGGGAGATGCTGCGGACTCCATGTTCCTGATCAAGTCGGGACGGATCAAACTAAATAAAACCTTTGTAGACGGCCGCGAGGTAACCCTCGATTATCGAAAAGGAGGCGATACCTTGGGCGAAAACATTTTCGGCGAAGCGACCCACTATCCCGTAACGGCATGGTGCAAGGAAGATACCTATACCTGCGGATTTAAAAAAACCGATTTCGAGCAACTGATTCTGGAACACCCCTCCATCGGTCTGCGGGTGATTCAAAGGCAGAGCGAACTGATCGAATCCCTGTCCACACGGATAGGCGATATGGCCATACCCTCTTTGGAAGAACGGCTGTACCGGATATTGATCAACGTAGCCCGTGATCACGGCGTTGCTGTCGACCAGGGACTCCGCATCTAGTTTCCACTGACTCACGAAGACCTGAGCTTTCTCACCGGTTCCCATCGAGTGACCATCACCAAGGCGATAAAGAGACTCGGAAAAGACGGTAAAATATACAAGAAGGGCCGTTCTTATATTTTGAAGAAGGCCGCCGTATCGCCCGATTAAGACGATCATTCCGAAAAAAATGAACGTTTTGTAGCGAACGCTACAGAACCTTATTCTTTCCGGCGATATTGTGGTGAGCATGAGCAATAGGACATTCTGGGATAACCCGGAACCGGTAATATGCTTCCACCCGTTTTCATTCAGGAGGATACCATGGTCGAAATCAGTAAAGAGGTGTTCGAAATCGTTAACAAACCCGGCAGAGTTGGAGTTTTGGGTACCGCCGACAAACAGGGACAGCCCAACGCCGCCTACTTTGGCAGTCTGCGCTTAATGGAAGACGGTTCGGTTGTTCTGGGGCTTGGCAAAAACCGCAGTCTGAAAAATCTTGAAGAAAACCCATTGGCCGTACTCTTTTGCCTCACCGAAAGCCCCGTGGGATTCCAGACCCCTGGTGTGCGACTCTATCTAAAGGTAAACGAGATCCAGAAGGCTGGGCCCATGTATGATGGAGTCAAGACCGCAATTGCCGAGCATGCCGGCGCCGACGCGGCAAAAATGATCGTAGCAGCCGCCGCTTTCAAGGTAACAGACATCCGAAAACTTGTGGATTGGCAGGGGTAGTGACAATTGCAGGGCCAGTGATCCCGGGGCATGTGCCGGCATGTCGGGCAATGCCGATTGCGGCATGAATGGTACGTAATGCGCATGGCGCCGCAATGGCTTCATCGCTCGATATGGCCGCCGAGATATGCGGTTCGGCAGTTTAACAGGTCATGTGTGGCAAAAGAGGGACGGGGTTGAATTTGCGCGTTTCTTTGTTTCAGCATCCGTGATATGGAGACCTCACCCGCGAAAAGCACGGATTGACGCGGCGCGGGCGTTGCATCACATCATCCGCCGCGGGATCGAAACGCGCAACGTCTTCCGTGACGACACCGACAGAAACCGGTTTGTCGATCGCCAAGCGGCGAAACTGCCGGTTGAGACTCGAACACCCTGTTTTGCCCGTGCTTTGATACCCAACCACTTCCACCTGCTATGGAAAACAGGAAAAAAACCGATCGCCAAAGTCACCCAGCGTAAGTATTCACGGGGGGAAAACTTTTGAAAAAGTTTTCCCCCCGTACCCTCATAAGCGCTAACTTAAGAACTGTTTACTATGTTACTTTGCTTTTGCAGTTGCACTTGCTGTAGCAGTCGTTTTCTGGGCGATTCTCTTAAATAAATCGATATCTTGCTCCAGCCGGTGATGGATTCACCCAAGCTTAGT
>JACQYL010000009.1 GCA_016208165.1 Deltaproteobacteria bacterium | reverse complement strand
CCATACATCAAACTTGGCAACTCTCGCCTCGAAAATCCAAACGACCAATCGGGAAATCCACTTGCCTTTTCCATTCACGGGGACGCCATCGAATCATCCCGGATGCAACGCAAAAAAGACCCTGTTGTCCTTCCTTGTCCTTACCACCAGCCCTTCCTCCTCAAGATACCGTAAATGGGCTATCGTCTCGCCGGTGGCAAGCCACTTCTGCTCCGGAGGAAACTGATCCCACGAGGCATACACAACATACCAGGTCATTTGAGATGCGAGCTGATAAGCGACTCTTGGCCCATCGGCCAAGACCGATAAAACCTCTTGCGCTCTTCTCTTGAAATGCTGTTTCAATTCCCGGATTCTCTGTTGTAAGTTAGAGAAAGGAGCCCCGTGTCCGGGTAGAACCAACTCAATCTCAAGAGCGGCTACTTTCTCCAGACTCGCCAAATAATCCGATACGGGGTTACCATGCCAGGACCAGCATTGAATCGTAGGAGTGATATCGGACAAGATATGGTCACCGGCAATCAGAATCCGTTTCTTTGGTTCAAACAAACAGGTATGTTCTTTTGTATGTCCCGGAGTTTCTATACATTGGAAATGGTAAACCCCAACAGGAATCCTGCGCTCATCCGTCAAAAAGTGGTCCATGGGCTTCCATACGGGATTGATCTTACTTCCCGGACGTTTATCTAAAATAGCCTGGAGTTCATTCTCGGGGAAACCATGAGCCCAGCCCACAATGATTTCCAAATCCGGTTGGTTAAGATAGGTCTTGCTGGTTGCCGTTGCTATCCTGTGGACTAGCCCGCAATGGTCCCCGTGCAGGTGTGTGATGAAGAAGTCCGTCTTTCTCAGGTCGATCTGCAATTCAGTCAGGGCGGCTTGCATTGCTTTCAGGCACTCTTTGTGATCCAGGCCCGTATCCACAATCAGGTTTCTGTCCTGTCCTCGGATTACGTATGAATTGACCGCCTTGAGAGGACTGCCCGGCAAGGGAATCTCTATCCGCAACAGGTCGTGAGCGATTTCTTCAATCATTTGGCGAGCTTCGTAGAATTCAAAATTCCAGGGGGAACCCGGCGAGCCTTACTCGCTCGACGGTTCCGAAAATGGAACTAATGGGTACGTCCATGCTTTTATACCTTTATTCTCCAATCGGATGAAATCAATATTCTTTTGAATGTGTTCACCCCCTCGGAATACCCGCCGCCTTTCGATTCCCCTGTGGATCATAGGATGCAACGCTCCTGGAGCGTCTATCCTTGTTTTCCGTGGCATCGTCCTCTAATATCGATTACAATGAATTCTTGTGAATTTTAGAAATATGGGTGTCCCCAATTGTTCCACCGGTCCTCCACAATTGGAGGACGTCCTATACGGCAAGTCATTCGCTGTTTTTTCCGCGGGGGAAGCAAAAACAGGTAAGGCGCCTCCCATAATTCACAGGCTTAATCCGTCTGATAGGAAGGTGGCATTATGGCTTTTTCGGGTGGATATTGCGGCAAGATTCTCTTGGTTTCCCTTAACGACGGTTCAACCCAGGTCAGGGATCTGCGGGAAACCGATGCACGCATGTTGATCGGTGGCGATGGAATTAATTCCAAGCTCCTGTATCGGATGATTCCAGCGGGCATCGATCCCTTTAGTCCTCAAAACGTGGTGGCGCTTGGGGCTGGGCCTTTTGTGGGCACTCTGGTTCCTTCGGGAAGCAAGACACGCCTCGGGACCCTTTCTCCTATCAGTGGCGGCATCGGCAGTTCCGGAAGCGGACAGATGGCCGGCCTGAAAAATGCCGGATTCGACCACTTGATTATCACCGGGCGTGCGGATCATCCTGTTTATCTGGTTGTCACCAATGACCGGGTAGAGCTCAAGGACGCCCGGGAATTGTGGGGCAGGGATCTTTGGGCGGCTACGGATGCCATATGGCAGGAACTGGACAGGGATTATCAGGTGGCGGCCATCGGGCCGGCGGGGGAGAATCTTTGCCGTGAAGCCGCGGTCATAGCAAATAAATATGCAGCCTTTGGCCGGACCGGTGTAGGGGCGATCATCGGTTCCAAGAATCTTAAAGCCATTGCAATAAAAGGGAACCGGGGAGTGAAAGTCAAAGATGAAAAAAGGTTTCTCGATCTGGTTAACCAGCTCAGCGCCGAGGTCCGCTCCCATCCGAATTTCGACACCTGGCGGGATCTGGGCACCTTGATGAGCCTGGAACATGTTCTTCAGTACGGCAACTTCCCCTACCAGAATCAGCGTGAAAAGCCGCCCGAACGTTTTGCTGGAATTTACGCTGCGGACAAATTTCGAGCTCGCTTCAAATTGGGAGAAGTGGCTTGTCAGGCGTGCGTGGTGGGCTGCAAACATTTTATTCGTTTGAAGGACGGACCCTATGCCGGAATGAGCTTTCCCGTCTCCTGCTTGCTGGTTCCTTCCCAGTTCGGTACAAACCTGGGCCTGGAGAGTTGGGATGACGCCTTAAAGGCGTTTGAAACCTACGCTCGCATGGGTCTTGACTCTCATAGCCTTCAAGGTGTGCTGGCTTACGCCTTCGAGCTTTATGAAAAGGGCATCCTGTCCGCGAAGGAAACAGGCGGACTGGAACTTACCTGGGGAAATGCCGACAGTGTCTTTAAGCTGATCGAAATGATCGGCCGACGGCAAGGGCTTGGAGATATTCTTGCAGAAGGCCTGCCGCGGGCCGCCCGGCAATTGGCGCCGCGGACGGTGTCCTGGGGTCTGGCGAGTAAAGGTCTGGGATGTGTCTTTGACCCCCGCATGCGAATGTCCGCCGAGGCTTTCAGTCAAATGACCAACACCCGCGGGGGACATCCTTCCAACACAGGGGTGACGGCAGTGCCTCGCCCTGCCGAACAGGTGGCCTCTTTTTGTGACAAAATCGGTGTTCCGCCGGATAGAAAAGCGGATGTAATGGTAGGACCCGAAGGATTTCATCCCGGGCGATTGGCCAAATGGAGCGAGGACTTTTCCACCGTTCTGGACTGTTTGGGCATTTGCCGGTTTCCTATCTACCAGCGAGTGTCTATTCGTCTATACGCGGATATCTTTGAGGCTCTGACAGGATTTGCATTACCTCCTGAAGAAATGCTGGAAGCGGGAGCCAATCTCTGGCACGTGCACCGATCTTTCAACCTGAAACATGGGCTCAGTCGAATGGATGATCACCTGGCGGGTCGTTACTACGAAGAACCTCTCCGGGCCGCGGACAAAGAATATCCTCCCCTGGACCGGGATCAGGTCGAGCAATGGATATCGGATTATTACGAAGAGAGAGGCTGGGATCGCGAGACCGGACAAGTTCCTCCGGCAATCCGTGCCCGTCTGGGTATTTAGCGCGGACATGGGTTCGAGGATAAGGCGTTTTCCAAACGGAACCATTTCTTTACGAACGCCATTCGAGAGGAATCAGGTATGCGTACTGAAAACAAAAAGGTCGTCATCCACGCTGAAAACTGCGCCGGTTGTCTGTCTTGCCAGCTCATATGCTCCCTTACCTATCAAAAGGAATTTAACCCCCTGAAGGCTTTCATTAAGGTACGGTATTTAGGCAGGGCCGGAAACGACAATCGGGTCTATTTCAGCGATGAATGTAACGAATGCGGTCTTTGCGCCGAGTACTGCCATTTTAATGCCCTGACGTTAAGAAAAAAGAAGGAGGTTGCGTCCTTGGCAGCCGGTTGAACAGACGATCTTTGTTGAACCGCTTCAGTGGTAAGTAACCATCGAAAGCTCAGGAGCGACCGGAAAGAAATCGCTTGAAGTCGAAATGGAGAAGCGGCAAGCGCCCCCGATTCTCGCTCCCAAGTTGCACTTGTGGTTGTATGGGGACGGGGGGCGCCCGATTCTCGTTCCCAAGTTGCACTTGGGAACGAGAATGGTATGAGGACGGCGT
>JACQYL010000008.1 GCA_016208165.1 Deltaproteobacteria bacterium | reverse complement strand
TATGAATCTAGTATTTCGAAGGTTTTTGTCAAATACCGGCTTAAATTTCTTTCTTGCTTTTTCCCACCACCCGATCGAACACATTCTCCGCGTGCTCGGTTCTCATCGGATCCGATGTCCCCTGATTGAAGCCAAAAACAAAGACACGGAAAAAAGCATACAGACAAGAGGTAGCTTCTTGAATCACCAAAAGGTCCAAACAGGATCCCCCTCTCCCTCTGGGAGAGGGCAGGGTGAGGGATATCATGGCCCCGACGTGGTCCCAAAGCACCTGCTGCGATTCGCCCGAGATCTCCGTAAGGACCAAACCGATGCGGAGGCGCATCTTTGGGCGATCCTGCGCAATAGGCGACTCGCAGGAAACAAATTCCGCCGCCAGCACTCGATTCCTCCGTACGTGGTGGACTTTTTCTGTAATGAAGCATGTCTGGTGATCGAGGTGGACGGCGGACAACATGGAGAAAACAGGAGACGTGATGACGTACCGACCGCTTTTCTGGAGGAAAAGGGATTGCGTGTCATCCGCTTCTGGAACCATGAAGTTCTCCAATCCTTCGAATCTGTGCTGGAGGTAATCCGGCGGGAGCTGCAATGACCCTCACCCCGCCCCCGGAGGGAAAGGGAACCGAGATTTGGACGCTTTGATTGATGTAAGAGATTTCTTTATTGCCTAATTATCTTGCCGCCGCAAGTTTACTTCGTTTTTTTCAGCAGGGCCTGAAGATCGGCGAAGGGTTGGTACGTGGAGGTGGTGGCTGTCTGGCTTCCGGCACTAGGTGCTTCCTGCCATTCCGCATCCAGATATCTCGAATGCTCGTTGTCGTGGCAGTAGATGCACAGCAGTTCCCAGTTGCTGCCGTCGGGCGGATTGTTATCGTGGTTATGATCCTTGTGATGGACCGTCAGTTGACGGAGATTCTTGCCGTCGAATTCACGCCCGCACTTGGCGCAGACCCAGGGAAACAGCTTGAGGGCCCGGTCCCGGTAGGTCTTCTGCCGGCGTTCGAGGTCCTCCCTGGCCCGGGCAATGACCTCATCCAATTTGCTGCCTTTGGTCGGCGTTTTCTCTTGCGGCATGTGCGTACTCTCCGCGATGCGGCTTACAACAAGCTTGCCTGTGGCTTTTGTCGACGGAGAGTGTACGCCGGCAAAAGCTCTGGTGTTGAGCTGCAAAAACAGATACCGTTTCCCCGGACAGGGAAATCCGCCGGAGACGAGTTCCTCAACCCCTCCGCATACCCCTGGCCTGGGGCGTCCGCCTCCGGATAGGCAGCGCGCCGGCCTGAACGGTTTTAAAGGGACGTACCCGGGGGGATCCGCCTTCGGCGGAATGAAACGTTTTCCCCCCGCGAACGATGACTATAGAAACGGAAACCGCGATGCAGTCGGATTAGTAGGAACGACGTCCGCCGCCGCCTCCACCGCTTCCTCCTCGTCCTCCTCCACCACCACTCCCACCTCCGGGTCCTCGTCTCCCTCCTCCGCCTCCACCGCCGCCACTGCTTCGTCGTCCGCCGCCTCCGCCACCGGCGCCGCCCCGACCACCGCCGCCGCCTTCAGCTCGGGGGCGAGCTTCGTTGACGTTCACGCTTCGGCCTTTGACCTCTTTTCCGTTCATTCCCTCGATGGCGGATCGGGCTTCGTCGGAGGAGGGCATCTCAACGAATCCGAACCCTTTGGACTGCCCCGTATATTTGTCTTTTATGATATTAACTGATTCAACCTGGCCGAATTCTTCAAAAGCCAGCCGCAAGTCCTCTTCGGTGACGCCGTACGACAAATTCCCTACGTAAATGTTCATTCCGGTCCCCTGTTGTAATACATGATAAGTTCCAATATGGTCCAACCATATACATCATCGGTGTAAGCGGGTAACAGCTCAACCGAAGAAAACCAACGATCTCCTATTCAGCGATACACAACGAGTCGACAAAGACATAGGACTCTTTGCATGCCGTCCGGTATGGAAGGGATGGAGCCCGGCGCCAAGGGCCCGGGCGCCGAAACAGCGTCCGTAATAGACGATGAAGATGAAGTGTAGCGGCGCAAGCGGCGCCCTGAGGTGCGGTCTCCCCTGGAGTCCTTGCGATCATCCAATATCCCGAGCGGCTTCTCATCCCTGTGAATCCTCATCCCGGCAGAACCCGGAGGGCTCCCGCCAACGGAAGGTCCGTCTGCGCAAAGTTCTATTTTGAAGATTCCGTTTCTTTTTTCTCTGCAGCATATTTCTCTTTGGCGATGGGGATATACATGTAGGTAATCGTACCTTGCTCGGACTTTGCCTCATACTCGAAAATGATGTTGACGTTATCGTCGCCGGGCGTGCCCCACGTATATACGTTCGCGTCCTCGTTCTGTCGATGCGCTATTCCGTATCTGCGAAACAGTTGACTTTTTAAAGCTTCGAAATTCTTTTTTCCAGAAAATTCGACGACGGCGCCACAAAAACGATTTTTGTAGAAGAGGTACGAGGTGCGATCCAGCTTGGCGACGCCCATCATGTCCTCCTCCTTCACGCGAACGTACATCTTGTCGTTATCCTGGCTTTCCACGAGAACCATGTCCTTCAGACCTTGGACATCGGTTCCCCAGGCAATTCCGTTGAAGCTCAACGGTTCCAGCTTGAAGGCGTGGGACGGGGAAACGAGCACGAACAACAAGGGAAGTGCAAACCACCATGCTGAGCGCGACTTCATGAAAACTCCTTTGGAAAACAACGACGATGACTCTCAGACCGGACGGGCCTCGACACCTTCCATGCAGTACTTGGAAAATTCCTCACATACCTCGATCGGATAATTTCCATCAAAACAGGCCAGACAGAACCATTCGCGATCCATTCTCGTGGCCCCCAGAAGCCCATCCAGACTCAGGTACCCCAGGCTGTCCAGTCCAATGAACCTGCGTATCTCTTCCACGGTATGGCTTGCGGCGATCAGCTCGCCTCTGCTCGAAAAATCGATGCCATAGAAGCACGGGTGCCGGTGAGGAGGGCAACTCACCAGCATATGCACCTCGGAGGCGCCGGCGGTCCTCAGCGTGTTGATACGCGTTCGCGTCGTAGTACCGCGAATCACGGAATCCTCGATAACAACAACCCTTTTATCCTTCAGAAGGGACCGGACCGGATTCAGTTTAACACGTACGCCGAATTCCCTCATAACCTGAGACGGCTGGATAAAGGTGCGCCCCACGTAATGGTTGCGGATAACGCCCATTTCCAAAGGCAGCTTCGAGTATTCCGCGTATCCCAGAGCCGCGTAATTTCCCGAATCCGGAAACGGCATAATGAAATCCACGTCCATGGGAAATTCGCGGGCCAGCTGGCGCCCCTGCCGTTTACGGACCTGATACACGTTCTGACCGAAGATGTTGCTGTCCGGTCGTGCAAAGTAGATGAATTCGAAGATGCAGTTGGCGGACCGCACTTTTTCGAAAGGCTTGATCGAGTGGATTCCGTTCTTGTCGATAAAGACGATTTCGCCCGGATCCACGTCTCGTATGTATTCCGCCTCCACAAGGTCCAAGGCGCAGGTCTCGGAAGCCAAAACATAGGATCCGTTGAGCCGGCCTAAACATAAAGGCCTGAAGCCGTGAGGATCCCGAGCGCCCACGAGCGTATCCCTGGTCATGACGACGATGGAGTACGCCCCCTTTACCTTCGCGAGAGCGCGAACCACGGCTTCTTCCAATTCCGTCCGATTTTCGAAGGGCACCATCAGGTGGAGGAACACTTCGCTGTCCATGGTCGTCTGAAAAATATGGCCTTGCTTCTCCATGTCCCGGCGGATTTCCGCCGCGTTGACCAGGTTTCCATTGTGCCCTATGGCAAGGCTCTGAAACCCGTGTTGAATGAGCAGAGGCTGGGCATTCTTGAACAACGACGAACCTGTTGTGGAGTATCGTACGTGGCCGATGGCCATGTTGCCGCCTAATTCCGACAGGTTGCCGTCGTTGAACACCTCGGAAACCAGTCCCATGCCCAAGTGCTGGCGGACTTCCCTTCCGTCGCTGGTAACGATGCCGGCGCTCTCCTGACCTCTATGCTGGAGGGCGTACAGACCGAAATACGTAAGCTTGGCCGCATCCGGATGGCCGTAAATACCAAAAATCCCACAATATTCCTTTGGACGATCCATCAACACGATTCTCACCAGATATATCGAACGGGTATTCCCCGCTGTTTAAGATGATCCTTGATTTGCCGAATAGTGAAATCTCCGTAGTGCGTCATGGAGGCAATCAACGCCGCATCGGCCTTGGCCTTTTCGAGTACGTCCGAGATGTGCTCGCTCGCGCCCGCACCGCCGGAAGCAATCACCGGGATGCCCACGTTGGTTGAAATCAGCTTCGTGAGTTCGAGTTCGTAACCCTCCCGGGTACCGTCGGCATCGATGGAATTGAGGCAGATTTCGCCGGCGCCCAAGGCCTCGCCTTTTCGAGCCCATTCCAAGGCGTCGATGTTCATATATCTTCGTCCGCCGTTGATCACGATCTCATAACCCGACGGGATGCCATCCCGTATTCCGACCTTTTTCACGTCCATTCCCAGCACCACGCACTGAGATCCGAACGCCCGGGCGCCTTCCTTTATGATTTCGGGATTCAGAACGGCCGCCGAATTCACGCTCACCTTTTCGGCGCCGGCCAGCAGGACGTCCCTCATGTCCTTCACGGTGCGTATTCCACCTCCAACCGAAAAAGGAATAAACACCTGGGCGGCGACCCGGCTCACCACGTCCAGCATAATGTCGCGGCCTTCCGCCGAGGCCGTAATGTCGTAGAAAACAATCTCATCAGCGCCTTCCTCGTAGTAGAGGCGGGCCATGTCCACGGGATCGCCGATGTCGATGTTGTTTTTGAACTTAATGCCTTTGGTGGTCTTACCGTCCCTTACATCCAGACACGGTATGATTCTTTTTGTGAGCATATGTGAAACTTTTCCCTGTAAAGATAACACCTTTTGCGCCGGACGCAACCGTGTGCACGGCAACCGATTCATCCGAACGCACGAAAAACGGGAACGTGAGGCGACTCCCGATACGGGCGCCTGCGCCCCCCGGTCGCACGGCCTTCAAAAAGCACGGACTCCACCCCGTTTCGATCCCTCTTCATTCCAGGCGTGGAGCCGTTTTACGTAGAGCTATTCTCCCACTTTTTCTTCCAGCAAAGTGTATCTATATCACCTTTGTCTTCTCGCCCGCAATTTTTTTTCCTTCCTTTGTGCGGAAAAGCGACCTGCTCGCCCCTCCGAAGCCGGACCAGGAAGCTGAAAAAGGATTTGAAACGGATGTGGGATTCATCTACATTGAGTACCTTTGTACGAGAGCTGGTGCAGCTCTGCACGCGCTTTTCCCTGGACTCCTGCCGGGTTGCCGTTCGGCGCGCCGCATTCGAGAAACACGCGCGACCTAAGGTTGCATTCGCAGGGGTTTCAGGCATCGATCGCATGGTTTCGCGTGCCTGAGGAACGCACTTGCACGACGATGGATGGAGTAGCCTGATGATTCTCGGACTGGATGTCGGCGGCACCCACACGGATACGGCTCTTATTTCTCCGGGCGGCGTGGCCCGCGTGGTAAAGACCCCCACCACTTCCGACCTGATGCAAACGTTGACATTTGCCCTATCGAGGACCTTGGAAACCATACCTCTGGTCAACCTGGAACGCATGGTGTTTTCGACCACCCTGGCCACCAATGCGGTGGTTCAGGACCAGCTCAGAGACGTCGGAATGATGGTCTTCGCCGGACCCGGACTGGATCCGGCTGCGTTTTCCGTAGGTCCTTCATACCATGTCATACCCGGGGTTGTGGACCACCGCGGCGTGGAAGTCGTCCCTCCGGACGAGAAAGCCGTCGAGCGCGCCCGGCTGGAAATCACGTCCAAGGGAATCGATCATTTAGGCATCGTAGGGAAATTCAGTGTGCGGCATCCGAAACACGAGCTGCTCGTCCACTCCTGGGTTCGGGATCATTTCAAATACATTTCCTTGGGCCATACGGTTTCCGGCGCGCTGAACTTCCCGAGACGCATTCAAACCACCTACCTCAACGCCGCGATCAGTGATATTCACGTTCGTTTCGTGGAAGCGCTGAGGGCCACTCTGGATTGTCTCGGTCTGACGGCTCCGAGTTTTCTGCTCAAGCCGGAGGGCGGCGCCGTTCTGATGGAGCGGACCCTGGATCATCCGGCGCACACGGCCCAGTCCGGTCCCGCCGCCAGCGTGGTGGGGGCCATGGCCCTGTGCGGAGCCAATCATACGGCGCTTGTGCTGGACATCGGAGGAACGACCACCGACATGGCGCTGTTGTTGGACGGCCGGCCGTTGATGAATCCCAACGGGATTCAACTCGGCCCCTACAAGACTCTTATCCCCTCCCTGTGCACCAAATCCATCGGCGCAGGAGGAGACAGCCAGGTTCGAATCGACGAGAACGGAGCTTTGAAGGTCGGACCGAACCGATTGGGGCCGCCGGCCGCCATGGGCGGACCGGCGCCTACACCCACGGACGCCTTTATTGTGTTGGAAAGCATGGCGGCGGGAAAGCCGCACCTTGCTTGCGAAGCCATGAAAAGCCTGGCGCGACCACTCTGCAGTGATCCGCGGAGCATAGCAGAAGCTGTCATTCAAAGGACCGCATGTCATATTGCTGAAAAGGCACGGGAATTCATCGAGGAAATCAACAGCCAACCCGTGTACACCATCCATGAAGTTATCCAAGGTCGTTACGTACAGCCGGAAAAAATCATCGTTATCGGAGGTCCGGCTCCGAATTTCGCCCCCTATCTCGAAAGGGCGCTAGGGCTTCCAACCATTGTACCAAGATATTACAAGGCGGCCAACGCCGTGGGCGCCGCCTGTGCGAGGGTAACCTCCGAACTGACGCTGCACGCGGACACGGCTCTTGGCGTGGTGCTCATACCGGAAGAGGATTTTCAACAAGGCATCCCCCCGACGTTCACCATCGAAGAAGCCAGAGCCCTGGCCCTGGACAAACTGAGGGAGCGCGCCCTTCGCGAAGGGGCTGATCCTGAAGGGCTAAAGACAAGAATCACCGAAGAGGGCGCATACAACATGGTGCGGGGCTTTCACAAGGTGGGCAAGAACATCCGCTTGAAAGCCCAGGTCACACCCGGACTTTACAGGAGATATTCTTTTTGAATACAGGGTTCAATTATGTTGAGAGCCAAGAATAAAACAGGTCTCGTCTTCTTTCCCGCTTTTGACTGGGCCATCAGTCCCACCCATCCTGAGCGCGAAGAACGACTCCTCTATACCCAGGATCAGATCATAGAAGAAGGACTGCTGGACATACCCGGGATCACCGAATATCGCGCCAGACCCGCCACCTATGAGGACATCCGGCGGGTTCATTTCTGCTTTCCCGACGAACGGGCCGTCACTACCGAGAGTCACCTGATTTCTTCGGGTGGGTGCATGGTCGCTGCTGATGCGTTGATGAAAAAAGAAGTCGAGTGCGCCTTCGCCCTGGTTCGCCCGCCGGGTCATCACGCCACCCGGATCGTCTATGGGAATCGGGGTTTCTGCAATGTAAACAACGAAGCCATCATGATCGAGTACATCAGGGACACGTACGGCGTCCGAAAAGTGGCCATAGTGGACACGGACTGCCACCACGGAGACGGAACCCAGGACATCTACTGGAACGATCCGGAGACCCTGTTCATTTCCATGCATCAGGACGGAAGGACCCTGTATCCCGGTTCCGGATTTCCCACTGAATTCGGCGGCATCAATGCCCGAGGAACCACCCTCAACATACCTCTGCCGCCCAATACGGGGGAGGAAGGATTCCTGTACGTGCTCGACGAGATCGTCATCCCGGCTTTGGAACGCTTCGAGCCGGAGCTTGTGGTGAATTCCGCGGGACAGGACAATCATTATTCAGATCCCATCACCAACATGAACTTTTCCGCCCAGGGGTACGCCACGCTCACCAGCCGGCTCAAGCCCCACCTGGCCGTGCTCGAGGGAGGGTACTCCATCGAAGACAGCCTGCCGTATGTAAACGTGGGAATCATACTGGCCCTGGCGGGATTGGATTACTCCCACGTTCGGGAGCCCAGGTATGATGTCGAGTATAAACCGCAACCCCGGGATATCACTTCCTTCATTCAGCGGCTGGCCAAAGAGCTGAACGCGTATTTTGTAGGCGAGGAGCATTTGAGGCACTGCCAGAGCGACGGCACGATCATTAAGCGCAGCCGTTGCATCCATTACGACACGGACATGATCCAGGACGAACAATCGGAATTGATTCGAGTCTGCAGGCAGTGCGCCGGCGCCTGGTGCATACATTCCCGATCCAGTTGGGGCCACAAGACCCTGGCCGTGCATAATCCCAGACATTCGTGTCCGGAATGCACGAAGACCGCCCTCGAATGGTTCGATCAGGCGGACAAGAAGACGTACCAACATGTTGTCCTGCAGGACCGCGCCAACCGCACCTATGTGATGAAGTAGTCCCCATGCCCGACAGAAACCGGTTTCAAAAACTGAGAACTCGACATCCTTATTTTCGCTTCAAACGCTTCCGTATCGAAGATAGGGCTCAACACCTCGACGCGGCTTTCGAATTCGAGCTTTCCCCGAACATCCGTTTCACTCCCGAAATCTCCATCGTGAAGCCTCCGGAAGCCTTCGTCCCGGTGCCCGAACATGAGTTGGAAAACCTGGTCTTCCACCTTGGGATGATCGAACTCATCAGTTACTGGAAGTGCGCATGTCCCGGTGAAATCATCATCGAGTGCGGCCGTCTCGACGAGACACAGCAGGCTTGGTGGAAGGACCTGTTCATCAACGGTCTGGGCGAATTCTTTTTCGTCAATCAAATCGATTTCAGGGACCCTCACCTTCTCGAATTCCGAGTTCCCGAGGGTCCCTCTTCCCACGTCGGCGGAGCTTCGGGGGCCGAGCTTGAAGGGAGCCTGATTCCCATCGGCGGCGGGAAGGACACGGTGGTGACCCTCGAAATACTGAAAGAAATGCTGCCCCGCTCCTGGGCGTTCATGTTGAACCCCACGCCCGCCATGATCGAGACGGCTGAGATTGCCGGTTTCCCAAGAGAGCGTTTTCTCACGATTCGACGGGCAATCCATCCCACACTGCTGCGACTGAACGACGAAGGATACCTGAACGGACACACTCCCTTCTCGGCGTACCTGGGATTCCTGGGCGTGTTATGCGCCCGTCTGGTCGGATGCCGGAACATCATTGTTTCCAACGAGAAGAGTTCGGATGTCGGCAACACTCGGTATCTGGGTAAGACCGTTAACCATCAATATTCCAAGAGTCTTGAATTCGAGCGAAAATTCAGCGCCTACGTGCGGACGTACCTCCATCCGGAAATCCGGTATTTCAGCCTGCTTCGCGACCTCGACGAGCTTCGGATTGCCGAGGTGTTCTCGCACTTCCCCAAGTATTTCGATGCATTCAAGAGTTGCAACGTGGGACGAAGCACGGACAGATGGTGCGGATCCTGCTCGAAATGTCTGTTCGTTTACACGATGCTGTCTCCTTTTCTTTCGGAAGAGACGCTTTCGCGGATTTTCGGAGGAGACCTCTTCTCGATGAGGGATCTGCTCCCCACCCTGAAACAGCTCGTTGGAGAGGAGGGACTGAAACCCTTCGACTGCGTGGGTACGGAAAACGAGACTCGGCAGGCCCTCGGGCTAGCGCTGAAGAAACGATCGGCCTCCGGGAAGCCGCTGCCGGCTCTTCTCGAGTACGCCAAGACGCTTGCGCCCCTGCAAGGGGAAGAAGAAGCATGGGATGTATATGAAGCGGCATTGCGAGGCGGGACTGGAAACACACTTCCGCAGGAATTCGCCGACATGATGCGAACATGGATGCCTTGAACCAAATACGGCGTTTGCTGGAAGGCAAACGCCTGCTGATCCTGGGACTTGGAAAGGAAGGCGGCAGCAGTTACCGGCTGTTGCGTCGCCTCTTTCCGGGCAGACGCCTGGGAGTCGCGGACAAGGACCCCGACAACCCGGCCATCCCCCGGCTGCGGGAAGATCCTGACGCGGATTTGTATGTGGGACCCGATTACCTGAGTTCGCTGGAGAACTACGATCTCCTCCTGAAAACACCGGGAATTCCCTATTCAACACCCGGCTTGGCCCGTCATCTGCACAAAATCACGTCGCAAACGGATCTCTTTCTCAAGGCGTGTCCCGGAACCGTGGTGGGCATTACGGGCACCAAGGGGAAAAGCACGTGCTCGACGCTCATTCACGCGTTGCTGTCTTCCTATCATCCCGACGTGCATCTCATCGGCAACATTGGAATCCCCGCGCTGGACATACTCGAAAAACTCGGCCCTCGATCCCTGGTGGTCTTTGAGCTTTCCAGTCACCAACTGGCGAATGTGACCGCCGGACCGGACATCTCCGTACTGTTGAACCTCTATGTGGAACACATGGACTACTATGGAAACATGGACGCCTACACCCAGGCCAAGTCCAACATCGTCCGGAACGCCTCCTCGAATAAGCGCCTCATCTACAACGGTTCGTTCGAACCGTTCGTGCACATCGCGCAAAACACAAAAGCCATATCCATCGCCTACGCACCGGAGGATATAGAGGCCCGGCCCTGCTGGGTGGAGGATGGCCGCATTTATTTCGAGGAGGGGGAAGAGATCGAGGAAGTCATTCCCGTGGCGGACCTCCCTCTGCCGGGAACGTTCAATCTGAACAATGTGATCCCCGCCATCATCGTAGCCAAACTTCTGGGCGTCCCCACTCCGGACATACGAACGGCGCTGAGGCGTTTTAAGCCGCTGGAACACCGTCTCCAACGGGTGGGACTGTTCAGGGGCATCGAATTCTATAACGATTCGATCTCCACCATCCCCGAGTGCGCCGTAGCCGCTCTGGAACATTTCGACGGGCGAGTCGGCAGCCTGATCGCCGGAGGCCACGACCGCGGCGGCGTCGATTACCATCCGCTGGCCGGATGCATCGTCCGGCGCCGGCCGGACGCCCTGATTCTATTCCCCGAAACGGGCAAAGCTATTCTTCAGGCCTATCGGTCTGAAAACACCGATTCCCAGGACGAGATACCGTCCTTTTTTGCAGAAAATATGGAACAGGCGGTACGCATCGCCTTCGAGAAGACGCCCAGGGGAAAAGCGTGTCTCCTCTCACCGGCGTCTCCCAGCTTCGGCTTGTTCAAAAACTACGAGGACAGGGGAGCTTCCTTCCGGGCTTGGGCCGTTAAGATCGCCGACGAACTGAACGGGCGAGAGGCCGAACATGTTGACTCCGGCCCTCTTCCAGAGGGACGGGGCGGGTCGGACTAAGGATAAGGGCGAATCATCAGTCGCCTCTCCCTTTGCATGAATTCGTTACCCGGACCCGTATGGACACTCGGTCATGACCGTTGAAGAGATCGTCCTTTCCTTGGGAAATCGAGGAATGGACCGTTTGGCGGAGCGGCTGGGACCGTGTTTTATTCGTGACGCCGCCCGAGCCATAGTCCACCTTGAGAGGGGAAACGTCATCGTCACGACGGGCTTCTGCGTGGATGGATCGCCCGAGACGGACGGTCCACCGGGGGCTTTTTTCGTATATAAGGCCCTGGAAGAATTGTCTTTTCGGCCTTTCCTGGCAGTGGATGAGATCGTATCGCCGCTGTTCGAATCCGAGGTTCCGGAAGATCGTCTGATCCGGTTTTCCACGGAGGATGGTCTCGGGTTTGACCGGGCCCGGGCGATACTGGATCGGACGGATCCGGTACTCCTGATATCTGTGGAACGATGCGGGCGCAACCGAAACGGGGTATACTTAAATGTTCGAGGCGAGGACATCGGTGACCGGACCGCGCCCATCGACGCCTTGTTCCTTCTGAATCATTCCCGGCTCACGACGGTGGCGGTGGGAGACGGCGGCAATGAAATCGGCATGGGAAACCTGGTCCGGGAGCTGCGGCAGTCGGCGCTTATCGAGCAGCCCTCCGTAGTCCCGGCCGATCATCTCATTGTCTCGGGAGTATCGAACTGGGGGGCGTATGGGCTGCTGGCCTATCTCCAGATCTTCGCACGCCTTGACCTGCTGCCTTCACCGGAGCGGATCGAGAGTTACATCCGGACCATAGTCAGACGCGGCGCGGTGGATGGGATCAGCGGAATTCCGGAGGCTTCCGTGGACGGTTTTCCCCTGGAAATCGAGAAAGACGTGGCGCGGCGGCTGAAAGAGGCCGTGGGTCGCATCCCCTCGCCTCCATAGCCGCCCCTCCCCGCCATGTAGGGACAAACGTGTCGGCGGGGCCGGTCGCGCGCGAAGGCGAATCGGATTCCAAGGCGGGTCGAACTCCTTGAACGTCAGGACGCCATGGCTACGATACGTTGGTAGTTGGCCTCCAGCTTTTTCAGCCGCCCTTCCAACTCCTCCGCCTTTTCCCGCTCCTTGGCTACCACTTGCTTGGGCGCGCGGCTCAGGAAGTCTTCGTTCACCAGTTTCTTCCTGGCGTAGCCCAATTCCTTGTCGATCTTGTCCAACTCTTTTTTCAAGCGCTTGCATTCGTATCCGAAGTCAATCAGGCCTTCGAGGGGAACGAAGACCTCGACATTCCGGCAAACGGCGGAAGCTGCCTTCTTTGGACGATCGCCGTCCCGCCGCCATTGGATTTGTTGCACTTTGCACAGGTCTCGTATGTAGGTATCCAGTTCCTTCAGTTGCTCGAGGTCGCTCGAGTTCGTGGAGTAGAGAATCAGATCCACATCCTTGGAAGGCGGAATGTGCATCTCGCCCCGGATGTTGCGAACAGAAGAAATCACATCCATCAGCAGGGCCATTTCTTCCTCGACCCCATTGTCGACCCATTTTTCGAATTCCGGGTATGTGGCCGTCATGATGCTGTTTTGCGTGCCCGGTACGAGATTCCAGATCTCTTCCGTTACGAAGGGCATGAAGGGGTGCAGCATTTTCAACAGGGCGAGAAGCGTTTCATACAGCGTCCGCTGACTAGCGGCCTTGCTCTCCCCACGATACTTGCCGTAGAAAACCAGCTTCGCCTCCTCGAGGTACCAATCACAGAACTCGTGCCATGCGAACTGATACAGATCCATAGCCGCGTCATTGAACCGATATTCCTCCAATGCCCGAGCGACCTGGGAAGCCACCTTTCCGGTACGGCTCAGAATCCATCGGTCCGCAAGGGTCCTCTCGGCGTCCCCTACGGCAACGTTCAAATCCATGTCCTCGAGATTCATGAGGGCGAACCTCGAAGCATTCCATACCTTGTTGACAAAATGGCGATATCCTTCAACTCGATCTTCGCTCATCAGCACGTCCCGACCCTGGGCTGCGAACGCGGCCAGGGTAAACCGGAAGGCGTCCGTGCCGTATTTGTCCATAACGATCAGCGGGTCGATGACATTGCCTTTGGACTTGCTCATCTTTTGCCCCTCGGCGTCGCGCACCAGGGCATGGATGTAAACGTCCCGAAAATGGACGTCGTTCATAAAGTGAATGCCCATCATCATCATGCGGGCCACCCAGAAGAACAGGATGTCGAATCCGGTGATCAGGACGGAGGTCGGGTAAAAGATGCCCAGTTCAGGCGTCTTATCCGGCCATCCCATGGTGGAAAAAGGCCAGAGCGCGGAGCTGAACCAGGTGTCCAGCACGTCCGTCTCCTGAACCAGTTCCCCGCCGCATTTGGGACAGGTTTCGGGCTCTTCCATGTCCACCACGATCTCAGGGCAATTCTTGCAGTACCAGGCAGGTATGCGGTGTCCCCACCAGATCTGGCGGGACACACACCAGTCCCGTATATTATCCATCCAGTCAAAATAGGTATTTTCCCACATCTTAGGAATAATCGACGTTTTCCCCTCTCTTACGGCCCTAGATGCGTCGCGGGCCAGGGGGGCCACCTTGACGAACCATTGTTTGGACAAGATCGGTTCGATCATGGTCCTGCAACGGTAGCAGTGCCCTACGTTGTGTTGGTAGGGTTCGATCTTCTCGAGAAGACCCAGCTTCTCCAGATCCTTGACGACTTTTCCCCTCGCCTCGAACCGGTCCAGTCCCTGATACGCGCCCGCGTTTTCATTCATCCGCCCGGACTCGTCCATAATCACGATGGACTCGAGCCCGTGCTGTTCACCGATAAGAAAGTCGTTCGCGTCGTGGGCGGGCGTTATTTTCAGCACACCGGTTCCGAACCCGACATCGACGTAACTATCCCGGATAATAGGCAGCACCCGGTTCATCAACGGAAGGACCAGTTCTTCCCGATCCAAATCCTTGAATCTTGGGTCCTCGGGGTTAATGGCCACCGCCGTGTCCCCCAGCATGGTCTCGGGTCGCGTTGTCGCAATCACAAGTCCTTTTGTTGAACCCGGGAACAGATACTTGATGTGATAGAGATGGCCTTCCTGCTCGTGATGTTCCACCTCGAGGTCCGCCAAAGCCGTGCGGCAGCGCGGGCACCAGTTGATGATATAATCTCCACGATAGATGAGCCCTTCCCGGTACAGGGTCACGAAGACTTTTCTCACTGCCCTCGAAAGGCCCTCGTCCATGGTAAACCGCTCCCGGCTCCAGTCACAGGACGCGCCCAGACGTTTGAGCTGGTTGATGATCATGCCCCCGTATTTCGAGCGCCATTGCCATACCCTCTCGATGAACTGTTCCCTCCCCAGTTCATGACGGTCCTTGCCCTCCCGAGCGAGTTCCTTTTCGACCACGTTTTGCGTGGCAATCCCCGCGTGATCCGTACCCGGCATCCATAGTACATTGAATCCCTTAAGCCGTTTATATCTGCAGAGGACGTCCTGCAAGGTATTGTTGAGCGCATGGCCCATGTGAAGTGAACCCGTAACATTCGGTGGCGGTATCACTATGGAGTAGGGCTTCTCGTCCCTGGTCTCGTCGGCACGGAAAAGTCCGTTTTCTTCCCAATACCGGTACCATTTCAGCTCGACGTTCCTGAAATCGTAAGATTTTGAAATGTCCGTGGCATTCATCCTGCTCTCCACATTCTCTGGACGGTGATCGCCCCTATTGCCGACGACCCCGTAAAATAACGGGGGATTGCAGCATCGAATCCCCCGCGTGCGTTCTGTAGTCCGTATCTATGTTAGTCTCGGTTCGATAACCGGTTGATCTCTGCTTTTATGCGTTCAATCTCTTCCTTGATCACCCGTTCGGCCACTTCGGAAAAGATACGCTCGGCCGTCTCACCCAAGACCTCCCGCGCCACCCGCTCCAGAATGGCTTCCACCTTCTCCGGCTCCACCGTTCCCATCAGTTTCTCCGCGGACGCACGTCCGGTGGATGGAGTCTCTCCTTCACCCCGCGATAGGGGGAAAGTTCCCGAACGCCCGGCCGATTGAATCCCCTCGGATTCTTTCAAGTCTTCGGGGCCGGACTCCGGAATAGAAACATCAATCTTGAAATCCTCGAGTTCTCCGAACTCGTCATCGGCGTCCTCGCGGTCGATGGCTTCAGCCCCAGGTTCTTCCTCCGAAGCCTCTTCTAAAGACTCCTCCAATTCGAAGCTCGTTTCCAAGTCATCGGGAATTCCTGCCTCGGCTGTTTCAAGGCCTCCCGATTCGGGCTCCGGCATGTCTTCGATATCGACAACGTCCTCGGACGGTTCCTCGTCGGAACGGTCGCCGGAATCGGGACCCGCCTCCTGATCCCCCTCACCGCCGTCGAGGAGTTCATCCAAGAAATCATCGTCTCCAGCGGGGCTCTCCTCGCCGGACCCCTCTCCTTCGGCTTGATCAGAAGAGACATCCGCCTCCTCGATTTTGGAGAAGAAGTCGTCCTCTTCGAAAGCCTTGCGTATGGCCTCTTCGTCCGGATCCTCGGCAACCCCGCCCGGTTCCTCGACAATCTCCGTAAGTTCGATGATCTCTTCGGCGTCGTTTTCCGTCATGGATTCAGTAAACCACTTTTGCTGTTTGCAGTTCTCAATCCGGTCGACAGACTCATGGCCCGGATAAGGGGTCCTGAAAAAAGAAAACTTCGTTGTCGTCCGCGCCAACCATTCAAACTTGTTTCAGAAACTGCCTCTATCACAGTGGGCCGGTCGAGTCAAGAAAAGGGGAAAACGCCTAAAACACTCCCCAGGGCTTGGGCAAGAATATCCTTTCGTACAAATCCAGGGCGTACCGGTCCGTCATCCCCGCAATAAAGTCACATACGGCCCTTTCTCTCGAAACCCGGGGGGAGGCCTGTCCAATTTCATTCTCAAACAGAGCGTCGTCCCGGAGAAAACACTCGTACAGCTCCGCCAGCACTTTCGAGGCTCGGACGAAGCTGCTCCGCACCCACGGATCTTCGTAGACACGTTCATACAGAAAATCCCGGAGGTCCGACATAGCCTCCGTTACCGAGGAGCTCATATGGAGGGTCCCGTCGTCGGATTCCCGGGTACGGGTTACCACATCTCGAACCATGGATCCTATCCGCTCCGAACTCGTGCTTCCCAGCACTTTTTCACATATCGAAGGAATTGATCCCGGTTTCACCACTCCCCCCCGTTCCGCATCTTCCAGATCGTGGCAGATGTAAGCCACGATATCCGCAACCCGGACAACTTCCCCTTCAAGCGTGATGGGCCCTCCCTCGCCGGGATCCCGTAAAATTGGCCCTCTCCCCTTGGAATGCTTTAGTATACCGTCTCGGACCTCCAGGGTCAGATTCAACCCGCGCCCTGCCATTTCCAGCTCGTCTACCACCCGAAGACTCTGTTTGTGGTGCGAAAAACCTCCCTTCACGATCCGGTTCAGAACATCTTCACCGGCATGCCCGAAGGGAGTGTGCCCCAAGTCGTGACCCAGGGCAACGGCCTCGGTGAGGGATTCATTAAGCCTCAGACATCGGGCAATGGTTCGGGCGATCTGGGAAACCTCGAGCGTGTGCGTCAGACGCGTGCGGTAGTGATCGCCCGCCGGCGCCAGAAATACTTGTGTCTTGTGTTTAAGTCGCCGGAAGGCCTTCGAGTGCACAATGCGGTCCCGATCATGCTGAAACGCCGGCCGCAGATCGCATTCCGGCTCCGGCCTCATTCGGCCTCGAGATTCCGCGCTCTTGGCCGCATAGCGCGAAAGTTCCCTGCGCTCCAGTTCCTCCAGTTCATTCCTGATCAACATAACGCTTCGGATAATCTCACATTCGTACGGAATTCGCTCAAAAAAACACGGGCGTCCGCCACGACCACCCGGATAATTTGGTGTCTGCGCCTATTCATGATATAGTCCAAAACCCCGGAGGAGAGCCGCTGTGAATACGATCAGCAGGTACTTGGTTCAAGAGTTCTTGAAAACCTTCCTTTTGTGTCTGGCCTCGTTTGTCTGCATTTATATTATTGTAGACTTTTTCGAGCGGGTGGACAACTTTCTGGAAGCCAAGGTCTCCCTGTGGGTCATGGCCGAATACATCGTCTTCAAAACCCCACTGATGGTGCAACAGGTTTTGCCCGCCGCCGTCTTGATGGGCACGACTCTCTCCATCGGTATTATGGCCAGAAATCGAGAGTTCACCATGTTCCGGGCCAATGGACTGAGTTTCTATAGATTATTGGTTCCCTTGCTTCTTTTCAGCGTTTGCATTTCGTTCTTCTTATTTTTTTTGAACGAAACCATTCTCCCCTTGGCCAACCAGAAGACGAACTACATCTTTCGTATTCAGGTCCAGAAACGCCCCCTCAACACTCTGTATCGAAACGAGCGATTCTGGTACAGGGGGAAGGGGGTTATATTCCACGTGGTACTTTACGACGCCCCTTCGCAGAGTCTAAAGGGGGTTACATTGTACCGCTTTGCGGAAAACCACGGATTGCAACAGCGGATAGACGCCCGTGAAGCCCGCTGGAAGAACGGCGAATGGCAGTTCATAGATGGCCTTAAGCAGGAGCTGCTTCCCAATAAAGGCATTAAATCAGAGAGGTTCGAAACTCTCGACATCCCCCTCGAGGAACGACCAAGCGACTTCAGCCACATCATACGCGATCCGGATGAAATGTCCTTTGCCGAGCTTAGAAACTACATTCGGAAGATCAAACGTGAAGGCTATAATTCGATAGGCTACCGCGCAGATCTTCATCACAAGATCGCCTTCCCGTTTGTTTGTGTGATCATGGCCCTCGTCGGGTATCCACTGGCCTTACGAACCAGGAGCAGCGGCACCGTGGCCGTTGGCGTCGGCATGAGCATCGGACTGGCGTTTCTCTACTGGGTCCTGTTGAGTCTCAGTCTGTCATTCGGGCGCTCGGGCATACTGCCTCCCCTTCTATCCGCCTGGATGGCAAACCTTACTTTTCTCTCAGCAGGCTTTCTGATGTTGGCCAGTCTAAAGCAATGAGGCCTAGTCTTTCTGAACTCCGGCTTCCAAAGCTTTCTTTATGGTCTGCTTCAACTCGGTCAAATCGAACGATTTCACCACGTAATAGTCCGCGGCAACGCTCTTGATATCCTCTTTAAAGGCGTCATAGGCCGTACACAAAACTACCGGAAGCTCGTAATACTGATTTCTGATATCCTGCAACAGATCCAGACCATTATATTCGACCATTTTGATGTCGAGCACCACCAGGTCCGGTTTCTCTTTCTCGATGCGTTCCAGAAGCTTATGACCGCCGTCCGCCGTAATAACTTCGTACCCCTCGTCCGCCAATTCCTCGGAATATAGAAGTCGAATATGCTCCTCATCATCCACTATGAGTATTTTTTTCATTTATTCTCCCTTCCAACGCCTTACCAAGTGCGTTTTGGTTTCTTCAAAAACCGCACATTCGTTCTCGACGTACATCTCCGCCTGAGCTGCAGACATTGTGCGTGTCTCTTTAAGATACGAGTGTATCCTACCCTGATACGCATACAAAAGAAAATCCACCAAGCCGCCTCGAAGTTCTTTGGCATCCCGATAAGCCACCGCCGTGTCGAAGAGAATCTTGGCCCAAAGTTCGGTAGAAACTCCGAACTCGTCCTGCTTTTCGGATAGAGCCTCGGTCAGTTGTTCATATACACGTGGACTGAAAACCGATTTCAGAAGCGGCAAATTCCTGCGACATCCCTGTTCAAACTCAAGGTAGAGGTCTTTAAGAGCAACTTCCGGACCCTCCGGTGAAAACACCGGCTCCCTGACATCCTTGTTAGACCGCACTGCCGTCGGTTTACTCCACTTGACCTTCAACCAAAAAGACTCGCATCGAATCATGAGGTCAAAAAGCGTACGCACGATTTCCCGAAAAAGACGATGCGAGCCAAGGCCATTATGTTGGGGGCGGTACGGGAACGGCCTTCGCACAAAAGATTGACACACCGATAGGTTGTTGCTGAGCGCCAGCGTCGTCATCCAAAGGTCGATCCCCGACAGCGATATAGCCCCCCTCTCGTCACCGCCATTCCCGGCCAGGCGCGCCAGCCGGCCGCTGAATCCAAACTCTCCGGAAATAGAGTTTCGCACTCTGCGGCCATACAGCGATCGAGTCATGGGATACGCGAGGTTGTTGTTCAAAAGGCCCTCCCATTTGTGCTGCACGTACAATGGCGATACGTAATCAAATGACTCGAGCAGCGGCGCCCCCAGAGAAAATACCCTGTCCGGAACGACCGCCCTACGGTCATGTCTCTCGGAACATATTCCGAAAGCCGTTCTTTTCGTGTAACGCGTCGCTCTCTGCCTGTATGTAGATCTTCGGGACGTCTGTAGCGGTCCTTCGGAACAGATCCAGGTCCTCAGCGGTTCCACTTCCCATAACAATTATTACGCCCGCTATTTTACCAAAATACCGGGAAAGGCTCTCCGACGCGGCACGCACAGCATGGGCCATGGTTTCCGCTTCGCCGAAACACGGCATACAGACCGCAATATCCGCTTTCTGGACAGTGGTCGGGCTAATAATCTCCACTTTCGCTCACCGCATCCGTTCGTCAAGCATCGATGACATTACCGGTAAACCCATACAGTGCCGGACATTCCGTAGGATGGGGCTTGAACGTGTCTCCAAAGCACGGTATCGCGTTCCCGATGTACTTACTATTCTTTCAACAAGGCTAAAAAGCCCCCAATTGGCATGAACCGATTTTGATCTGCAGCCGTTCGCACAAGGCGGACACCTCCATTTTCGGAACATGACAACTCTCTGCAATTTTCCAGGCTTCGGCGCACGTGAGACGCTCGTCCTCGAGTGCGTTCCTCACCAGGCCTTCGAGGTCCGGCCGGATTTCAGCCGCAGGCGTAACCGCCTTCTTCTGGTCGCCATAGCCGAAGAGTCCCAGCTGGCAGTGAGTGATTCGAAGCTCCTTCAGGTCCGCGACGCGACCTACTTCAAGCGGACCTACGCGCCATTCGGAAACGACTAGAAATGCCTGGGCGCATTTAATTTTTCCATCATTCGATCTTGCCAGAACCGCTTCGGCAAGCCTGTCGTCAACCTGGATTTCCGATCCCCATTTGGCCGAATACCCGTCTCTGCTTCGCTTACCCATTCTGATCGTCCATTGCGTCGTCAAGGTGAAATGTGTATACGAGAAACTCGGCCAAAGCATCGACATCGTCGAGATGAAAACAGGGAACCTCCACGCTCAGGTCCTCGTCGCTCATCACGACGATCAGACCTTCGTCCGCGGTGCTGATAAGGCTTCTTCGGAGTTCTTTTCGATGTACTTCCACTTTGGGCCACTTCTCGCGCTTGTATCCTTCCGTCAGGACTAAATCAACGTCCGGGAAATACCGGTCCACCAGTTCTTCAATCCGATGGTCATGGTCAACGTCCCGAACCATTCCGATTTGACGAGGAGACGAGATCACGGTGATCAGAGCTCCGGCCTTCTTGTGTCTATAGCTATCCTTGCCCTCCCGGTCCATCTGAAAACCGTGCACATCGTGTTTGACCGTTCCCACCCGGATGCCTCTTTTGGCAAGGCGGGGAAGGAGTTTCTCTATCAGCGTAGTTTTTCCTGAATTGGATTTTCCTACGATGGATACCACTGCGGGACCGGACTTCGGTCTTGTCATCTCCGCCACTTTCTTCGATTATCGAGGACAGCTCCGAGTTCAGAAGGACGAGCCACAGTACCCGTTTCTTACATTAAAGTTCAAGGCCGATTCCGAACTTCCCACCCTCGGTCCTATTCAACGTCGATTGCACCCTTGTAATTCAAACGCTCCCATTCCCCGCGGGATTTGGAGACCGTTCCGAACACGCACCAAAGATTAGGCTTGGGGTTCACCTAAGATTTGAACCGAAACAGCGCTCCCCTCCTCGATCGATTCCCTACCCTCCTGAATCCGGATCACGGCCCGGGCGCAAGCTTGACTGCGAAGCCGGCTCTTAAGACGAAGAGGAGCGGCCCACCGCTCGCCTTCTCTTTCCACCAGATCGGCATATATGAATTGGGTCCATGTTTTGTCGCCGGTCACACGGTCCGCCAGGCGCACCACTTCATCACGAAAAGGCGCCTTTGGCCGAGCACCCATGATCATCAACCCCGGCAACACGATCTGCAGGAAAGCCATCTCATTTGAAGGGGGGCCGCCCGGCAGACAGAATACGGGTATTCCGTCCAGCAGCCCGAACGTCACTGCCTTACCCGGACCCATCCGAACACCGCGAAACAGGGGATTCCAACCCATTTCTTCGAGGACCCGTACAGTAAGATCTCGTTCGCTTCTCCAGGCGCCTCCGCTTGTGAGCAATACATCGACGTCTCTCACTACGGATTCAATCGCCGCCCGGATATCCGCCTCGCGATCCGGAGCCGACGCGAACCGGGTCTTCATTCTGAAGTGTTTCAACCAGCATATCAGGGTGATCAGGTTGCTGGCGTACAATTCGCCGGGCCGTAGAGAACAGCCGGGCATCACTACTTCCGCGCCCGTGGCGACAACGCCCACTTTAGGTAATGGGACCACCCACGCGCGGTCAATGCCCGCAGCCGCCATGAAGCCGGTGACCGCGGGGGCCAAAAACTGTCCCTTTCGCACCACCGGCTCCCCCATCCTGACGTCGCTTCCCCGAAACAGAACATTTCTTCCGGCTTCCGCTTCCCGCAAACAGAGGATCGTTTCCCCCTCAACCCGCGCGTATTCCTCTGAAAGAACGGCATCGGCCCCCTCAGGGAGAGGGGCGCCCGTCATGATCCTTACCGTGGTTCCGGACCTCACCTTCAGTGGACTTCGACGACCCGCCGCCAACATCCCAGTGACCGAAAGCCGTTTGGGAGCGTCTTCCCGAGCATCCGTCAGGTCAATCGAGACAACGGCGAAACCATCCTTCATGGAGGAGGAGAGAGAGGGGCAGTCCACGCGCGCCACCATGTCTTCGTGAGCGATCAATTCGCTCGCATCGAAAATGGAAACTTCCAGCGGGCTCAGAGGTGAAAGGGTATCCCGTACAATGGACCGGGCGTCTTCAAAACCGATGTGAGGTCGATGTGCCATGATCTTCTCGATACGTAGGGATGGGTATACTAACGAGTGAATACGCTGAAATGTCAAGAAAAAAAGGCGCCGAATTTGAGGCGGGGGAGTCTCGTTCTGGCTTTTGTGCTGCAGGCGGAGCCGAACTGTTCCGGAGAAGAAATCGCGTGCGATACCGAACGCTCCGGGTTCCAGCGGCCATTTCCGTGAAGCTCCTTTTCCCCGACGTTTGCTCCACGGCGAATAGGCCGGATTTCAGAAGGTCACCTCTCGGAGGAAGATGTCACAGCCTACGGGCCTGAGACGGTTTTCGCCGGTCCGGTCCGAAGTGACCGATTGATCGGCCGAATCCGACTAGGCTGTCAGGAGTTTCTCCCGACTGCAGCCGTCTCCAGAGGGAGAAAAACCTGTCCGCAAGCGCATCTGAACTGCTCGATGTCGCTGCGACAAAAAAGGATTTTAGCGCCACAGCGCGGACATTCGACGTGTTTTCTTACGAGAATGTCTTGTTGTTTGGGCATTGTTACCTGTTTTCCCGAAGGCTGCAATGATTCAAACATAACCCACACTTAACATCGACGTACATTAGTTGGATAAACCACCGCTTCCCTGAGTGTTAATAAACAACGGACCTCAGGGAGGCTTCACCGGTACCCGATTTTCAGGCCGCGTCCCCAACGGAAAACGCGAGCGGTCTCTCGTTGGTCTTGTCGGCTC
>JACQYL010000007.1 GCA_016208165.1 Deltaproteobacteria bacterium | reverse complement strand
TACGCTCACATCAGCGCCTTTCTGGAAAACCCGCTCAAGGTTTGGAACATGTTGACTGAGATGGAAACCCTCGTCTTTAACGCCAAGCCGAACGCTGCACACTATGCACTGGCTGAGCTCGAACAAATCAGTCATTTCAGCTCCGTGATCACTCAGAATGTGGATAATCTTCATCAGGAAGCAGGCAGTAGCATTGTCATCGAGTTTCATGGTAATGGGAAGCGCCTCAGATGTCTGTCCTGCGGAAGCACGGTGGGCAAGTCGCAGGTCGACTTCTCGATTATGCCGCCCCGGTGCGCCTGTGGGGGGCTCCTCAAGCCGGACGTTGTGTTTTTTGGGGAAGCGATACCTGCGGAGGCTTACGAGAAGGCTCAACGTGAGGCCAGATATTGTGACTTGATCTTGGTGATCGGGACTTCGGCAGTGGTGTCTCCTGCCAGTGAGATTCCCTTGGAGGCAAAAAGAGGTGGAGCCTTGGTGGCGGAGATTAATCTGGAGGAGACCGTTTTGACCCGAAGTGTTTCGGATCTTTCTATACACGAGTCGGCAGGCAAGGCGCTTCCGGCTCTGGTCGAGAGCATTCGAAGTGGAATGTAGGCGTTTGTCTTGACGTTGACTTTGCTGCTGCGCGCGAGTATGTTTGGCGACGTTAAATTCTTTTCTAAACGAATCTCTAACTAGTGCGATCGATATACTGAAAACCGGAAGGCCCCTGATCGCACACAAACCGGGTTCTGAGTACTATGATGGGATTTCATCCAGTGTTGCAAACTTCGGCTGGGATTGATGGGGGGATGGATATAGATGTCTTCCAGATGGTAGTCCACGCCGGACCGATGGTCAAATTAGTGCTGTTCTTGTTGCTGTTGTTTTCGGTGATCAGCTGGGGCATTATACTGTTCAAAGCGAAGACGTTAAGGCGCGCATTGATCGAGGACCAGATCTTCCTGGAGCTTTTCTGGGCAGGGGGAAGCCTCGGACACATATACAAAGAAAGCCGCCACCTGGAAAAGAGTCCTCTCGCGGGGCTTTACAGAACCGGCTTTACGGAACTGAGCAAGGTAAGAAAGGATCAGAGCAGGGCGCCCGTCTCTGTTGAAGGGGCGGGAGATTCTCCGAGGAACATAGATTCAGTGGGGATTGAAAACACGCGAAGAGCCTTGTACCGGGCCAAGCTTTCACAGATGACCATCCTCACGCGGTCCCTGAGCTTTCTGGCGACAACGGGCAACGCCACTCCTTTCATAGGTCTATTCGGTACGGTATGGGGGATTATGGCCTCTTTCAGGAGCATCGGGCTTCGGGGTTCGGCGAGTCTGGCCGTGGTGGCTCCCGGCATATCAGAAGCTCTCGTGGCGACGGCCGCCGGCTTAGCCGCGGCGATTCCCGCTGTCATTTTCTTTAATTATTTCAATAGTAAAGTCGGATTACGCGAAGCTGAAATGGATAACTTCACACTTGATTTCCTCAATATTCTCGATCGTGAAGCAGCAAGAAAATCTCAGGAGTTATAGTAGAGAAGCCGTGATCGCAAGCAGCAACAAGAAATTTATGAGCGACATCAACGTCACTCCCCTTGTGGACGTGATGTTGGTTCTTTTGATCATCTTTATGGTGACCGCTCCTATGATGAAACATGGGATGGATGTGAATCTTCCCAAGACTGAGGCAAAAGTGATACCTGGCGAAGACGAGCGCCTGATCATTACTGTTACCACCGACAACAAAGTATATATTGATGACTTCGAAACTGATATGGCCTCTTTCAGAAACAAATTGGAGCATATTTTTCAGACACGCCCCAACAAAGAGGCATTCCTGAGGGCCGACGAGACGATACAATACGGTTTTGTTGCACAGGTGTTGGCGCAGATAAGAGAGGCGGGTGTCACCAAAGTTGGAATGATAACTGAGCCGTATACGACGAAGAAAAAATGAAGTTATCTGCTCAACTCTATCCGGAACTGGAGAAGGAGCGAATCCTTAAATGGATGATCGCCCTCTCGTTCGGTCTGCACGTGGTTCTGTTTGCCTCGATATTGTTTCTACCGGGTTTGCAGCCGAGCCGGGAACCCTTTACTCCCGCTTATACTGTGGATCTGGTGAGCATGGCCGGTTTCAAAGGCGAACTGCCGGGCCCAAAGGCTTCAGCCGAAAAGCCCATAAAGACAATTGTTCCGTTGACCAAGGCTCGCAAGATAGCGGTAGCGTCCGCTCCGGAACCCGCCGTCGTCGATAAGCCGGAGGCTATTCCGATTCTGAAGCCAAAGGATGTCAGCAAAGCCAAAGTTAAACCTGCGCCCGCCATCGATAATGTGGACGATGCTGTTGAGAAGCTCCAGAAGGAGAAAGAGGCTCGCGCCAAGGTTGAGAAACAGACGGTTGAGAAACAGAAGGCTGAGAAACAGACGGTTTCCCGAGAAAAGGAACTCCAGAAGGCATTACAAGATATTTCCGCCAAGGTGCAGTCGCGTACGGAAGCCGTCGTTGATGAGGGGGCTGAACAGGGGGCTGAACAGGGGGAAGAGGGGAATGGAGGCTTGGGAACGGCCGACGTAGGTCTGCGGCTGCAAATATACAAAACGAATATATGGAACAAGGTGCGCAGTAACTGGTCCTACCCGGACATCATGTCCGGTGGATTTGGACCGGAGGCCTTGGTCATGGTGAAAGTTCAGAGGGACGGAAGCATCGTTGGTTTTCGGCTTGTCAAGCCGTCCGGCGATCAATTATTTGACCAGTCTGTGCTTCGCGCGGTACAACACTCGAACCCTTTCCCCCCTTTCCCTGATGGGTACGTGAAATCGTACGAGGAAATCGAACTGCGGTTCAGTCTGGCCGACTTGAGAAGAGGTTAGTGGATGCCGGTGTATAGAAGGAAAAGAATTTTGATGAGAAAACTGAAAGTGTTAATTTCATGCCCTGCTTGGCTAGTGTTGCTTTTTGTCTGCTCCGCGTTGAGCGCAGCCCCGGCATACGCATTGATCCGTATTGATATCAACTCTCCGGGACTCACAAAGTATCCGATAGCGATTCCCCCGTTCAAGGCTCTCGGTGAATCGAAGGAAGAGCTGAAATTCTCTAAAGAACTGTCTCAACTCCTGTCGGACGACCTTGCGTACACCGGATATTTTCAAATACTGGGAACTGATTCCACCCTGCAGGATCTTTCACTGACGGGTGTTACCGAGAAAGACATCCAATTCCGGGCATGGTCGATCATCGGCGCGGAAGTATTGGTCACGGGCGGCATATCGGTGTCCGGCGATGAAATATCCTTGCAGTTGAGGCTTTTCGACGTCCTTCGAGGGGAGCGTCTTTTAGGAAAGAAGTATTCCGGGCCCTCAGCCACCCGAGAGCGCATGATCCGCCGTTTCGGGAACGAGATCATCAAAGCGCTTACGGGCTTCGAGGGGGCTTTGGGGACAAGAATCGCTTTTGTGCAGGGGGAGGGAAAAGTCAAAGACATCTTCGCGGTGGATTTCGACGGACGCAACATCGAGCGGGTCACTTCCTACAATTCACTGACGCTCACCCCTCGTTGGTCTCCGAAGGGAGACCAACTGGCGTTCACTTCCTATAAGAATGGAAACCCTGAGGTTTTCGTAAAACGGATGGACACCAATACGTTGAAGTTGATTTCCAGTGGCGCTGGATTGAACATAGCCCCCGCTTGGTCCCCGGACGGTAGAACGTTGGCCGTTACTTTAAGCAAGAAGGGGCGGGAGAATATTTTCCTGATGGATCTGAACGGAAGAGTGGTTTCAACCATAACGGATCGTTGGGGAATCAATGTGTCTACCACCTGGTGCCCGGACGGGAAGAAAGTGGCTTTCGTGTCCAATCGTGCCGGTTCTCCTCAGATTTACATGAAAGACCTTGGCAACGGCGACACGAGACTCATGACCGTGGAAGGCAAGCGCAATCTGGATCCGTCTTGGTCTCCCAGAGGGGATCGTATCGCCTTTACGCGGTCCCTAAACGGGGATTTTCACGTATTCAGCATGGACTGCAACGGTGGAGATGTCCAACGCTTAACCTATGCCGGGGGATTGAACATGTCGCCTACCTGGTCTCCGGATGGGACCATGATTGCGTTCTCATCCGACAGGGCGGGGGATCTTGCCATTCATGTGATGAACGCGAACGGATCGAATCAAAGACGGCTCACCTTCATGAAAGGTACGCAGGAGAGTCCGTCATGGTCGCCCGTTCATGATTAAGATAGACCAGTTTTATTGGAATGCGTGTTAGCGTTAATTTCTTGTGGAGATCGATTGTTCAGTAAGTCTGAAAGGAGGAGCCGATGGGACGTAAAGGTTTGTGTGTATGGGTATCCATTTTTGTGTTCGCCATGAGTTTGACGTTGCTTGGATCGTGCGCCAAAGAGGCTTTCAAGGAGACGCCGGGCGCGCCCCAAATGAAAGAGAAGCCCTATTCGGAAATGGAGAAGGAAGGAGAAGCTGCATCGCCTTCTGCTATGGGAGCAGCCGAAGGTGAGGTGAAGGAACAGGCGGAGATGACGGAAGCCGAACGTGAAGCGGCCATGCGTGAACAAGCTCTGCGAGAGCAACAGGAACGCGAGCGCATGGAGCGCGAACAACGGGAGCAGATGGAAAAGGAGCGCATGGAGCGGCAGCGACAGGCCAAAGGGGCGGAGACTACGGCCGAAACGCGTCAGAAGTTCGAGGCTCAATCCATCTACTTTGATTTCGATTCAGCGGTTCTGACTGAAAAGGGGAAGGAGACACTCCAGGCGAAATCCGCGTTTCTAATGGAGAACAGCAATAAGAATGTCCTTATCGAAGGGCATTGTGATGAACGGGGAAGCGTGGAGTATAACTTGGCCCTCGGTCAAAGGAGAGCTGAGAGTGCTCAGCGTTATTTGGTGCTTCTCGGTGTAAACGCGAACCGGATTCGAACCATCAGTTACGGGAAGGAACGGCCGGCGGACTCGCGTCATAGCGAAGAGGCCTGGGCAAAAAACAGACGGGATGAGTTTATACTGGAATAGATCAACTGATCGGCAGTCGACGGGCTATATGTCGGCCTCCGTGCAATAGGAGCGACGGCGATCGTTATTATGTTGAAACCGCGACTAAAAATAGGGCTGTTGGTGGTGAGCCTGGGCATGTTGAGCGGCTGCATGGTCACGTTCCAGGATCTGTATGGTGTCCGCGATTCTCTTCAGACACAGATCAGTTCTATAGAGACGGACCTGGACCAAATCCGGAACGGGGAGACGCAAAAACAGTCAACCGAAGTGGAGAAAGCCAAAGCGATGCGAGTCGAGGTTGACGTTTTGCGTACCATGCTCGCCGACCTCACCACTAGTATGGAGCAATTGAAATCGGACTTGAATGAGGTTCGTGGCCGTCAAGCCGACCTCGGCGCGGAACTGGAAGGTATCCGATCGCAAGGTCGGCTTGATTCGGGGGATATGGAGAAGAAAGTGCTGCTTCTTGAGCGCGAACTCACGGAGAAGGATCGCATTATAGATCCTTCCCGAATCGATCGGCTCGAATCGGAAGCCGACGGGATTAGAAGACGGATCGAAACGATTGAGGCTACTCTCGGCGCGACTGGGAAAGAAAAACAGCAGCCGCAGCCGCCCGTGGCCCCAAAAGCGCCGCCTGTGGAGACGGAACCGCCCAAACCGCAAGCTTCCGCGCCTGAGCCCCCCGCTCCTCAGGCCTCGGAAGAAGCGGTTGCCACGGATCCGGATCAACTGTACAAGGCCGCGACGGCCGCGTACAAGAAGGGGCAGTACTCAAAATCACGAACCTTGTTTGCCGAGTTCACTGGAAAATATCCCAATCATCCCATTGCGGACAACGCCCAATTCTGGGTGGGAGAAACCTATTATAAGGAGGGTAAATTCGAGGACGCCATCCTTGAATATCAGAAAGTCATTCAGCGTTACGGCACTGGAAACAAGGTGCCGGACGCACTTCTTAAGCAGGCTCTCTCATTCAAACAGCTTGGCGACAAGACCAGTGCAAAGATCCTGCTTCAGAAACTGATTAAGGATCATTCGGAGAGCGGTCAAGCGCAGGTCGCTTTTGGTGAACTGAGGAAAATGGAGTAGAGGGACGAGGCGGAGCCGTGGCGGCTTTCGACGATCTTTCCCCTATTTAGGGCTCTGGCGTGGGACCCGGCTCATGGCAATGCTTTAGGACTTTCCATACGTCATCCCTTCATCCGTTCCGAGGATGGGCCGATGGTCCGACGCGCACCGGTTATTAAAACCGGTCGATTCGATCGGATGAACGGAAAGGACCCAGGAATGAACCGCTTCTTTCTCTGTGCACTAGGACTGATGCTGATATTCGAAGGACTGCCTTATTTTGCCTTTCCGGAAAGACTCAAGACGTGGCTCCGGAAAGTCTCCGAAATGGAACCCGGCATCCTGCGTCTACTCGGTTTGTTGTCCATCGCGTTGGGCGCTCTCCTCGTATATGTCAATCGACCCTCCTGAGCATTTCCTTCCACTTGTTGAAATAATGAATTGACTATTGGCCGCCTTTCTGATTAAGTTGCCGAAATTTTGAAATGACCGTTCTTCATCAACTCGACCTTTACGACTACTGCTTGCCGCCCGAGCAGATCGCCCAAGAACCGGCGCCCGAGCGAGACCTGTCGCGTCTGATGGTCCTGGAACGGGTCACGAAGACGTGGCTTCATACGGGTTTCTCAGACTTGACGGATTTTTTGAAACCCGGGGATCTACTGGTGGTCAATGACAGCAGAGTCATACCGGCCAGGCTCTTTGGAATCAAGGAGACGTCCGGACACGTTGAGATGCTTCTTGTGCGGGAACTCGAGCGCATTTCCGAAAGAGCCCGTTGTTGGGAATGTATTTTAAGACCTGCCAGGAGCATTCGTTCGGGACACCGCATCCAGATCGGTGAAGAGTGTTCGGGTGTGGTTCGGGAGAAGTTGGAGCGGGGTCGCTTTATCATCGATTTCGAATGCCGTCGCATGTTCGAGGATTGGCTGGAGGATGCCGGGCATATTCCTCTGCCTCCTTACATCCGCAGACGGGCTAACGAGTCGGACAGGGATCGATATCAGACCGTCTACGCCAAACATGACGGCTCGGTGGCCGCTCCTACGGCCGGCCTTCACTTTACGGACAGCATCATCGACAGGATCCGTGAAAATGGGATTGAGCTGGCATCGCTTACGCTGCACGTAGGACTGGGCACCTTCCTACCGGTAGAAGCGAACGACATCCGTGATCATAGGATTCACTCCGAGAGCGTGTTCATACCTGAAAAGACGGCCGATTTGATCCACCGGACCCGGAAGTGCGGGGGGCGTGTTGTGGCCGTGGGCACGACGACCGTTCGAGCGTTGGAGTCCGCCGCCGAAAAAGACGGCAGTTTGAAGACCGGCCTTTTTGAGTGTGACTTGTATATATATCCGGGCTTCGTTTTTCGCGTTGTGGATGCGATGCTTACAAATTTTCATCTACCGAAGTCGTCGTTGCTTTTTTTGTGTGCCGCTTTCGCGGGGATTCCGTTTTTGCTGGACGCGTACAATGAAGCTGTGAGACAGAAGTACCGGTTCTACTCATACGGCGACGCGATGTTCATTGTTTAATGTATTCATTCGAAATTAGAGCAAGGGACACGAACAGCCGGGCCAGAGTCGGCCGGATGACCACCGGACATGGAGTGATCGACACGCCGGTATTTATGCCGGTGGGAACGCGCGCGACCGTGAAGGCTCTTTCGCCCGAAGATCTGGAATCGTCGGGCGCGGAAGTGATTCTGGCGAACGCCTATCACCTGTATCTTCGTCCCGGGCACAAATTGATTGGTAAACTCGGCGGGCTCCACAAGTTCATGTCGTGGAAGGGGAGCATCCTAACGGATAGCGGAGGGTTTCAGATTTACAGCCTCAGTCCGCTTCGGAAAATTGATACGCAGGGGGTGACGTTCCGCTCGCATCTCGATGGTTCTCTTCACTACTTGACCCCTGCACTCGCGATGGAAGTCCAGGAAGCGCTGGGAGTGGATATCATCATGTGCCTGGACGAGTGCATTCCGTTCCCTTCGGATCGCTCCTACACCAGGCAATCGGCGATTCTGACCAGAGAGTGGGCCAAGGCGTGCAAGATCAGCCGCCGTAACGAGGATCAGGCGCTTTTCGGGATCGTCCAGGGCGGCATGTACGAGGATTTGAGGAGAGAAAGCGCGCTGGAGATTTCAGAGATCGATTTCGACGGTTATGCCATCGGCGGACTCAGCGTCGGCGAAAGTAAGGAAATGTTGCTGGAGATGGCCCATGCGGCCCTGGTCGTTCTACCGGAAGATCGACCCAGATACGTCATGGGTGTGGGGACTCCGGAGGACATTCTTTCTTGCGTCGAGATGGGTGTGGACATGTTCGATTGTGTACTGCCCACACGCAATGCAAGAAACGGCACTCTAACTACATCGGAAGGCAAAGTCGTTATAAAGAATGCACGTTACGCCGAAGATGATCGGCCCTTGGACCCTGAGTGTGGATGTTATACATGCCGGAATTTCAGCAGGGCCTATCTTCGTCACTTGTTCATGGCAAAGGAAATACTGGTTTACCGGTTAAACACCATACATAATATCTATTTTTACATTCAACTGATGCGAAGAATACGTGACTCCATCCATAACAATTCGTTCGTCCAATTCAAGATGGAGTTCCTGGAAAAGATAAACCGGAACGGAGGTGACTGATTTGCTTACATTGGCATGGGCTGCAGAAGGTACAGGGACGGGGTCTGGATTTACGGCGTTTATACCCTTGATCTTAATGTTTGCCATTTTCTATTTTCTCCTGATTCGCCCTCAACAGAAGAAACAAAAGCAACATCGTTCGATGCTTTCAAACCTCAGACGAGGGGATAATGTTGTTACGCAGGGGGGGATTCACGGGAAGGTAACCGGGCTCACGGATACGATTGCTACCGTTGAGATCGCCCCGGGGGTTCGTGTTCGCGTCGGCCGCGGAGCTATCTCCACTATCAATACGCCTCAACAACCGGCTCCCGCTCCAAAAGAAAAAGGCAAGGAAGAGAAGTAGGGAACCGAGCGGCATGGCGGAAGCCCCGTTGCGGTGTTGCTCCCGGCGGAGGCCGGCTTGATGCCCGAGGCCTTTCGAGTGGTGTCGGCCTTCGGGCGCTCATCGGAACGTTCCGAATCCATTCTATGGGTGAGTTCGGTGTGCGCGGGTGACGGAAGCGCATCGTTGAAATCGTCCATTACGACTCTGACGGTGTTTTCGTATTCAGGTGTTCTTATGGCGCATTCCCTCGACCCAGGAGTGTGGTTGCATCGCGAGGCTGAGTTCATCGGTTTGCAGCGGCAGAAAGGAGCTTTGAGTGAAAGGTAAGCTGGGTTGGAGAGCAATTCTGGTTCTGGCCGTGCTGGTCGCGTCTGTGGTCTATCTTGTGCCCTCGATATCGGGGAACCTTCCGCTGTGGTGGAGCAATGTGCTTCCCAAAGACAAGGTCCAGTTGGGATTGGATCTCCAGGGAGGCATGCACCTGATCCTGGAGGTCGAATCCGAGAAGGCGGTGGAAACCCAGTTGGGGATCTTCGCCGATGATATAAAGCGGGCGCTCAGAGAGGAGCGCGTATGGATAGCGGGAGACAAGGTTCAGACTTCGGCCGGAGCGATGGAACTGGTGCTGAAGAACGAAGAAGACATAGAAAAGTTGAAGGAATTCTTAGAAAAGAATTATCCTGAATTCTCCATCGAAGAGACACGGAAGGACGATTCCGGCGTCGTGGTGACCCTGGCCATGAGTGCGGACGAACAAAAGAGGATCAGGCAGTTCGCCACGTCACAGGCATTGGAGACCATTCGGAACAGAGTAGATCAGTTCGGCGTGAGCGAACCGGATATACGGCCGCAAGGGGAAGACCGTCTCCTGATCCAATTGCCCGGAATCAGTGATACGGACCGCGCCCTGAAACTTATCGGCAAAACCGCACTCCTGGAATTTAAGTTGGTGGACGATATGGGGGACTTGCCGGCCGCGGAAAAAGGAGACGTGCCTCCGGGCGATGAGTTGCTTTATGAGGTTCGGGAGAACCGTGAAACGGGAAGAGTCACCAAAACGCCGGTTCTCGTGGAACGAAGGTCGCTTCTCACGGGACAGTACGTGAGCGACGCCCGTGTTCAAATCGACAACCAGTTTAACGAGCCTTATGTCACACTCAAATTCAATGCCAAGGGAGCGCGTCTTTTTGAACGGGTTACCGGAGAAAATGTTAAACGGCGCCTGGCGATCATCCTCGATGGAGTAGTCAACTCGGCGCCCGTGATACAAGAGAAAATACCCGGCGGAACCGCTCGCATTACAGGGAATTTCACTATGGAAGAAGCTCGCGACTTGGCCATTGTGCTAAGGGCGGGCGCTTTGCCGGCTCCCGTAAAGGTCCTGGAAGAGCGGACGGTGGGTCCTTCGCTTGGCAAGGATTCGATCCGTAAAGGGTTCATTTCCATGATCGTGGGAGGTCTCGTCGTGATCCTGGTGATGGCTGTGTACTATCAAATCGGAGGCCTCATCGCGGACGCTGCGCTTCTGTTGAACATCGTGCTTATCATGGCGGCGCTGGCGGCGTTCGGGGCTACTTTGACGCTTCCGGGAATGGCCGGCATCATCTTGACCATTGGTATGGCGGTAGACGCCAATGTGCTGATTTTCGAGCGGATCCGGGAGGAAACGCGACTCGGCAAAACGCCGCGCGCTGCCGTAGAGGCGGGATTCGGCAGAGCATTGGTCACCATTATAGACTCAAACGTGACCACTCTTATAGCCGCGCTGGTGCTGTTTCAATTCGGTACCGGTCCTGTAAAAGGATTTGCGGTGACCCTGAGTATCGGCATCGTCGCAAGTGTGTTCACGGCCGTTTTCGTATCCCGTTTGGTCTTCGACTATCTGTTGCTGAGAGTTCGTGTGAAACGGATCCCTGTGTGACAAGGAGCGCTCATGGAATTGATCAAACCGAACATTAACTTGGATTTCGTCGGAAATCGTAAATACGCCTACATTCTGTCCGGGTCGTTGATTCTGTTGACCATTGTTTTTCTGATCGTGCGGGGTGGTCCCAACTTCGGCATCGATTTCGCCGGCGGCATTCTCGTTCAGGTCAAATTCAATAAGGAAACCTCCACCGGTCAAGTGAGGAACGCGCTCGAATCGGCGAGCATCGAAAACACTACGGTTCAGGATTTTAGTACGGAGGAAGGGTCCGAATATCTTGTTCGCATCGAGCAGGAAGGGGTCGATGTTACCGAATTCAAAGATCGGATTCAGACTGCCTTCAAGAAGACTTTTGGCGAGGGCGCCTTCGAAGTCAGACGCGTCGAGATGGTCGGGCCGAAAGTCGGCAAGGACTTAAGGCAAAAAGCACTTTTCGCCGTGTTTTACGCCATACTTTTCATTGCAATCTACATTTCCGGACGCTTTGAATTGAAATGGCTGATGAGTATCATAATGGCCGGAGCGCTGCTTGTTGCGGTGTATCTGGCTTCCCTGATAAACATCAGCGTCGTTTGGCTCATCGTAATCGCGCTGATCGTCACGTTGGGCCTCTGTTGGGTTCTCAGGCTGCGATATGCCCTCGGGGCCGTAGTGGCTCTGATTCACGACGTAATCATAACGGTCGGAGCGTTTTCCTTTTTCAATAAGGAAATTACCTTGCCCATTGTAGCCGCCCTTCTTACGATCATCGGCTACTCGCTCAACGATACCATCATCGTGTTCGACAGAATTCGGGAAAACCTTAGAAAAGGTCGTCGGACCGATTTCTCGAAAACCATCAATTCCAGTATTAACGAAACCCTTTCAAGGACGATACTGACTTCGGGCACCACGTTGGTTGTCGTAGTGTCGCTTTTCATATTGGGCGGCGGCGTCATACATGACTTCGCATTCGCTTTGCTGGTTGGAATCGTGGTGGGTACGTATTCATCGATATATGTGGCCAGTCCGATCTTGCTGGCGCTGCCTGCGGCTGATGAAAAGGGCGGCATGGTGTCGAAGCGCAAAAGATAACTTGAGAGGCCATCTTTCACGAACGGAGCATTCGAGCCCGAACAATAACTTTCATGGTCCCGTCCCCTTCATCTACGGAAGACCTGATCTGCTGTTTGGCGCTGTTCTTTACTCCCAGACTGGGAGACGTTACGTACAAACGGTTAATGAATCGGTTTGGCGCACCCTCGATCGTTTTCCAGGCTTCGGATTCGGAGCTGCGCGCGGTTAAAGGGATGCGCCCCGAAATCATACAGGGAATGAGGCAATCCCTGAAAAGCGGGCGGATTGCGCGCGAAGTGAAGCTAGCGTCTTCCCTGGGTATCGAGATCATCGGTTATCATGATGAACGCTACCCATCGCTTCTGAAAGAGATTTATGATCCTCCTCAGGTCCTCTATGTCAAAGGGAGCCTGGTTCCGGACGACGAGTGCGCGGTTGCCGTTGTAGGCACCAGAACTCCAAGCTCGTATGGACTGGATATCACACGAAGCATTTGTTCGGGTTTGGCGGAACGAGGCGTAACGGTAGTCAGCGGATTGGCTCGCGGGATAGACGGAATGGCTCATCGTTCCGCTCTCGACCACGGGGGACGAACCGTTGCCGTACTTGGATGTGGCTGCAACGTGATATATCCGCCCGAGCACAGCGCTCTCTTTGCGGACATTGCCGGATGCGGGGCGGTAATCAGTGAATTCCCCTTCGACACCGAGCCCATGGGAATGAATTTTCCCAAACGAAATAGAATCATCAGCGGTTTGACATTAGGAACGGTTGTGGTAGAGGCCGCTGAAAGAAGCGGCTCTTTAATTACGGCGCAGATGGCTCTCGATCAGAATCGCGAAGTGTTCGCCGTTCCCGGTTCCACCCGGTCGGCGCGGAGCCGGGGAACCAACCGTCTGATCAAGTCCGGCGCCAAACTGGTTGAGTCCGCGGAAGACATCCTCGAGGACCTGAACAACAGGCGGATTGTCAACCCACGCCAGATGGAATTCACGTGGGACACCTCCCGATCGACCGGGGTCCCTGTCGAGATGTCCGAACAAGAACGGCTCATTCTGAAGATGATCGACTTCGATCCGGTTCATGTAGACGAAATCCTCCGAGCAACCGGGCTCGCTCCGGGAGACATGGCGGCCGGGTTGCTCTCGCTGGAACTCAAGGGCCTCATCGAGGAAGTTCCGGGAAATCTCTATTCGAGGAAAAAATAGCATGGCGAAATCTCTCTTGGTCGTGGAATCACCAACAAAAGCAGCCACCATCAAGAAAATATTGGGGCCCGAATTCGACGTTCAAGCCACGGTAGGCCACATTCTGGATCTGCCGCACAACGAACTGGGCGTCGATGTCGAAAAAGGATTCACTCCCAGCTACAAGGTAATCTCCGGAAAAGAGAAAGTGATCAAGGAACTCAAGAAGGCCGCTCAAAAGGCGGACGCCGTCTATCTTGCAGCGGACCCGGATCGCGAGGGTGAGGCCATCGCGTGGCACATAGCCGAGAGTCTGGGAAAGAAGGATCGAGTCTACCGAGTGCTCTTCCACGAACTCACCCGTCATGGGATCAGCCAGGCCATGGAAAGTCCAGGAACGTTGGACCGTAAGAAATACGAGTCCCAGGTAGCGCGTCGCGTTTTGGATCGCCTGGTGGGCTATCAGATCAGTCCCATTCTCTGGAAGAAGGTTCGGAGCGGATTAAGCGCCGGTCGTGTCCAATCCGTAGCCTTGAGGCTCATTGTGGAGCGTGAGAGAGAGATTCAGGCGTTCGTTCCGGAGGAATATTGGACCATTCTGGCCCGGCTGGATGCCAAGGTTCCTCCTGAAATCGAAGCCCGTCTGCTCAAATTCAAGAATAAAGCCATCAAGATACCCAATAAGGAAGAAGCAGACGAGATCCTCGCCTCGCTCAAAGGTGTGGAGTTTCATGTTAAGGACATTTCCAAGAAAGCACAAAGCCGCAAACCCGTTCCTCCATTCACGACAAGTACGCTTCAGCAGGAGGGCGTGCGAAAGCTTCGCTTCACCACAAAAAGGACGAACATGTTGGCTCAACGCCTTTACGAGGGAGTCGAGTTGGGGAATGAGGGACAAGTCGGGCTGGTAACTTACATCAGAACGGATTCGACCCGGCTGGCCCCGGAGGCTCAAAAGGAAGCAAATCGACTCATCAGGGAACGATACGGCAACGACTATGCCCCTGCCAAGCCCCCTGTTTACAAGAATCGCAAACACTCGCAGGATGCGCACGAAGCCGTCCGACCCACCGATCCTTGGAGAACGCCTGATGACGTCCAGCCCTTTCTGGAGCCGGATTTGTTTAAGTTATACGAGCTGATCTGGAAGCGGTTTGTGGCAAGCCAGATGCAACCGGCCGAGATCGACTTGACGGCTATCGACATTTCGGCAGGCGACTACATCTTCCGCGCCACTGGATCGGTCGTTCGATTTCCGGGTTTTATGGCGGTTTACACCGAAAGTACCGAAGACAAGCCCGAAAATGCCGCTGACCATCTGTTGCCCGGCGTGGAAGCAGGGGAGAAACTCAAATTTAAAGCCTTCGTTCCCTCCCAGCATTTCACCAAACCGCCGTCACGCTTCAGCGAGGCTTCATTGGTGAAGGAACTGGAAGAAAAAGGAATAGGGCGACCAAGCACCTATGCCGCCATTCTGTCCAACATCCAGGATCGATCGTACGCTTTAAGGGAAAAAGGCAAATTCCATCCCACGGAGTTGGGATATGTCGTCAATGACCTGCTGGTATCCAGTTTTCCGGACATTATGGACGTTCGATTCACTGCTCAGATGGAGGAACAACTGGATGATGTGGAAGAAGGCAAAGTGGAATGGGTGCAAATCCTCGAGTCGTTTTACAGTCCTTTTTCCAAGGAACTCGAGATCGCTCAAAAGGAAATGAGAAAAGGAGTTCCTACCGGCATCAAGTGCGAGAAATGCGGGAATGAGATGGAAATCAGGATCGGAAAAGCGGGACCTTTTCTCGCTTGTCCGGGATTCCCCGACTGTAAGAACACCAAGAACTTTCAACGGAACGAAAGGGGAGAGGTGGTCGTTCTCGACGAAGAAAAGGTCGAAATAGCGGAGAGATGCCCCAAATGCGGGAGCGAAATGACGCTGAAAAGAGGCCGCTATGGGGCCTTCATCGCTTGCACCAGCTACCCGGACTGCAAATCGACCATGCCTTATGGGAACCAGGGCGCGCCACAAGCTCAACCTCCGGAAGAAACAGACGAAGTGTGCGAGAAGTGCGGCTCGAAAATGCTGATCAAGACCAGCCGGTTCGGTGGAAAATTTCTTGCGTGTTCCAATTATCCGGCCTGCAAGAATGCCAAACCGATCGGATTGGGCATTTCATGTCCGCAAGACGGGTGCAACGGAGAGCTGACCGAACGAAAATCCAAAAGGGGCGTCTTCTACGGATGTACAAACTATCCCACATGCAAGTTCGCCACCTGGAATAAGCCGATCGCAGAGCAGTGTCCGCAATGCGGCGCTCCCTTTTTGATCGAGAAGTTCTCGAAAAAGAAGGGGGCCTATCTGGCTTGTCCCAAAAAAGAGTGCGGTTTCACCCGAGAGATCGCAAGCGAATGATGGGCGTGAGTCGCAATTCGTCCGGCTTGGAATTCGATATTCTACTCGATGTGTATCACCTGTCTGGGACAGAGTCGATGCGGGAAAGCCGCTCCTCTTCGGGATCGTGATGGTTCCTGAAAAATCGCTGACCATCGTGGGCGGGGGGCTGGCCGGATCTGAAGCTGCCTGGCAGGCGGCGAACCGGGGTGTGCCGGTTCGCTTGTTCGAAATGAAACCCTGCCGGTTTTCCCCTGCTCACGAATCCCCCGATCTTGCCGAACTGGTTTGTTCGAACTCGCTACGCTCCAATGAACTCACCTCTGCCGTGGGACTGTTAAAGGAAGAAATGCGGCGTTTGGGGTCTTTGATCATGGCCGTTGCCGAGCAGACCCAAGTTCCTGCCGGGAAATCTCTGGCGGTAGATCGTCACCGGTTCAGTTCGGAAGTGACGAAATCCATTCAGTCGCATCCCAATGTGACCCTGATTCGAGAAGAAGTCGGCGACCTGGATGTGGAGGCACCTTCCATCATTGCCACCGGCCCCCTGTCTTCGGCGGCCATGACTCAACTTCTAGGCAGACTGACCGACTCCGGCGATCTTTATTTCTATGACGCAATTGCGCCGATCGTGTATGCGGAATCCATCGACAAAAGAATCGCGTTCATGGCCTCTCGGTATCAGGACGGGGAGGGCGACTATCTGAACTGCCCGTTTGATGAGGAGCAGTATCAGGTCTTTTACGAGGCTCTGATGAAGGCGGAACAGACCCCGCTTCGCGCTTTCGAGGAACCGCAGTTTTTCGAAGGTTGTCTGCCCATCGAGGTGCTGGCTTCCCGCGGCGATAAGACCTTGCTTTTCGGTCCGATGAAGCCGGTGGGCCTGAAAGATCCGGCAACAGGCAAACGACCCTTCGCGGTGGTGCAGCTTCGTAAGGAAAATCTCGAGGGAACCTTGTACAATATGGTCGGCTTTCAGACCAGACTCAGACGTCCGGCACAGGAGCGCGTGTTCAGAATGATACCGGCTCTGGCGGATGCGCGATTTGCCCGGTTCGGAAGCGTGCACCGTAACACGTTCGTTAACGGTCCCAAATGGCTGAAGCCGACCTTGCAGCTCAAGAACCACCCCAACATACTACTGGCCGGGCAGATTACAGGAGTGGAAGGGTACGTTGAATCCACGGCCATGGGTTTGCTCGCCGGTATCAACGGAGCGCGTCTTCTTCAAGGCCTCCCCCTCGTTGTTCCGCCTCCCGAATCGGCGCTGGGGGCTTTGGTATGTCATATCAGCGCCTCGGTCTCGAAAAACTTTCAGCCCATGAACGTGAATTTCGGCTTGTTCCCTCCCCCAGCCAAACGAATTCCCAAGAAACATCGACGTGACGCTTACGTCGACCGGGCATTGCAGGAACTGACGGCCTGGACGCAGCAGCTATGAAGCCTGGCGGCATCCTCGTCCTCCATCAGGGAGCTTTGGGGGACTGGATCCTTTCCATACCCGCGTTTCGATCCATCCGACAACATCATCCGAACCAAATCGCCAGGATGGCGATACATTCATTCTTGATTCCTCTGCTTAAATGCTCCGATCGATCCTACGAGGGGATATCGAACGATGACGGCCGCATCCTGGACCTGTGGCGGGAGAACGAGCGCCCGCCGGGCCGAATCGGTACACTCGGTGCGGCGTATGTTTTTGGAAGGAAACGGGATCCGGTTCTTTTCAAAAACCTCGGCCGGATTTGCGGAGAGGAACCGAAGTTTCTGCCCACGTTTCCCCAACCGCACACGTCCGTTCACGTTGTGGAGTTCCAAGGAAGGGTGTTGCAGACACTGAATCTCCGTGCGGCCGGCCCGATGTCCCGTCTGCATCCCCCGGAAGAGGCGTTACGGGAGGCAAGGAGCGCGCTCCGCCGGCTCGGAGTTGGTGAATCCCCCATCGCGGTGCATCCGGGTAGCGGCAGCAAGATCAAGAATTGGTCCATACAATGTTTCAAGAAGCTGATTCGGTATGTATCAAGCAATCTAACCGTTCCCGTCGTCCTTCTGTTGGGTCCCGCGGATGAAGATCTGGTCCCTGAAACGGCGGGCCTGCCTTGCCTCACCGGTTTGCCTTTGGACACACTTGCGGCCGTGCTGAAGATCTCCCGAGGTTACATCGGGAACGATTCAGGCGTGACGCATCTGGCGGCGGCTACGGGAACGCCCACCTTGGCGCTGTTCGGTCCCACGGATCCCCATGTCTGGGGTCCAATAGGAGAACACGTAAGCATACTGCGCGACGGACCCCAAATGGAAGATTTGGCGTACGAGAGCGTCAGGATGCGGGCAGAAGCGTTTTTCTTCGACCGTCCACATCGATGAAATAGGTCCCCGAGGTCTCGTCATACTGCAGTAGCTTCATCAGCTGGTAGTAGGCGGGACGGAGAAATCGAGCGGGCATGGCTCCCTGACGAACTTTGGCGTACAGCACGTTCTCGGAGCCGATCCAAAGGGAATCCAGATCCAATTCTTCCCGGGTCTCGTCACTGAGAACGAGAATGACCTTCCGGCGTTCACCTTCGGACGGCCGTTCAACACTGCGCACCACGATCGGTGTATCCTCTACGTCTACTTCGCAAAGCTTTCCGTCCCACTGAATCACACAACGGCCGTGCTCGTCCATGAACAGGTTTCTATAAAAGTCCAAGATGAACGGCTTGTGGACCATCGGGGCGCCCTTATGGTACCAGTTTCCTTCCTTATCTATAAATATTAAACACTTAGGAATCGGTTCGACGTTCTGCATAGGTAACCTCGTCATAAGCGCGGCCGGCGCAAAAGGCTCAGAACAGTTTGCTGCTGTCCAGTAAGAGGGTTACAGGACCGTCGTTGATCAGGTGGACATCCATCATGGCCTGGAATCGACCCTTTTCGGTGTGAACCTTCGTGTCGTTCATCCTTCGGACGAAATACTCGTACATCTGCTCGGCCTGCTCCGGCGGCGCAGCGTGCGAGAATGACGGACGACGTCCCTTGCGGCAATCTCCCCATATCGTGAATTGGGGCACCACGAGAGCGCCGAGTCCGAGGTCAAGAATCGATTTGCTCATCTTGCCTTCTTCATCCCCGAAGATCCGCAGGTTTGCGATCTTTTCCGCCAGATAATCGGCGTCCTTTTCGGTGTCCTCGCGACCTACGCCCAGAAATACCAGAACACCGGCGTCGATGTTACCGACAATAGCATGATCTACTTCGACTCTGGCTCGTTTAACTCGCTGTACAACGGCTCGCACGTGGTTTCCTCATAGTGTTGCAGCCTTCAGACCGCTACGATTCAGTGGAATGTTTTGAAAATCACTGTGATCGTGTCCATGGGTCCTGATTGTCGAAGGCTTGAAGCTGCATTACCGAATCAATTATGTTCATTCCCAGGTCTTGCGAGAACCGGACATCCTCAGAAAAGACCTTTTAACAGTTACGCCAGTCATACCGGATTCACGGATCGCCGCACAAGTCCTTTTTCTCCCATCGGCCCTTGGTCCCTGATTCTCCGCATCCATGGGAACGCCGTTGCTTCGTCAAAAATAGTTGAGTCCGGACCGATTTGGCTTTAGATTGCAGTTTATGTCGAAACCCTTTCTCCTTTTTGTCAATCCATGGATATACGATTTTGCCGCATATGACCTGTGGGCCAAGCCTTTGGGCCTGCTGCATCTTGCAGGGCGGGCGCGAAAATGGGGATTCCGGGTTGACGTCTGGGACGGAATGGCGAGCTTTCACCCCGCTCTGAGGGCTCGAACTCCTGTTCGCCGTCAATTCGGCACAGGCAAGTACTATCGGCAGGCTGTCTCCAAGCCGGAGCCTCTGAAGCATACGCCGAGGCCGTACTTCAGGTATGGCTTGTCCGCTGAAATTCTACGTCAGGATCTTCTGGGTTTGCGATCGAAATCGCCGGATGTCGTTATAGTGACATCGCTTATGACCTACTGGTATCCCGGCGTGTTTGAGGCTATCCGTACCATAAGGAATGTATTCCCCAAAACCCCGATCCTATTGGGGGGCATATATGCCACCTTATGCACGGAACATGCGAGGAAATATTCGGAGGCCGATGAGGTGATCCCGGGACCCGGTGAGCCTTCCGTATCCGAAGGAAATAATGCCGAAGAGGAGCACTATCCGGCCTTCGATCTGTTGGCAAGCCTGAACTACTTGTGCGTTCTGACCTCACGAGGATGCCCCTTAGGCTGTCATTATTGCGCATCCAATCAGCTGTATCCCCATTTCAGACAGCGAAATCCCGAAACCGTTTTTCGGGAGATCCTTCATGGAGTGAAACGATTCGGAGTGCGCGATGTGGCTTTTTACGATGACGCGTTGTTATTGAACGCCCGGGATTGCATTGTTCCACTTCTGCGGAGGATACTCGATGCTAACCTGAAACTGCGGCTGCATACCCCCAACGGACTGCACCTGAAGTACATCAGTTCGGAGCTGGCCCGGATGATGAAACAAGCCGGATTTGTGACCGTCCGGCTGGGGTACGAGTCACCGGATCCGGAATGGCAGACTCGAACAGGGGGGAAAGCGGCCCGCCGACATCTCTTTAACGCGCTCGATAACCTGACATCGGCAGGGTTTACGGCTCAAGAACTGGGCGTGTACTTGATGATGGGTCTTCCAGGTCAGACGCCTAGTGAGGTGGAAGCAGGAATCCGGGAGGTCGGAAACGCGGCGGGAACGCCTTGTCTGGCCGAGTATTCACCCATTCCCGGGACCAAGATGTGGGAGGAGGCAAAGCGATCGGCCCGTTACGACATCGAGAGCGAACCTTTGTATCATAACAACTCGCTGATGCCTTGTGCTTCAGTGGGGTTTTCAGAGGGAAAAATACGGGAATTGAGACGGTTGTGCCGGGCGGGAAGGGTGGGAGGGCGCCGGACCCCCGTCAAGGGACTTATGCAACGAACATAGAAATCGTTATGAAGGTACATGGGAACTAGCGAAGGGTTCGATCCATCGCATGTTTTGCCCCGTCGAGGATCACCGTCCCTTGCGCCTCCCCTCACTAGAGTCCCCTAATTCTCTACCATAGATAGAAATCGTAGAGTTCCCAGTGATCTTCTCCGTTGGTGACGATGTCCGGTGCATCATACGTGGCAATGAAAGGACATCTTCGATCGCAAGAAAACGTCAGCCACTTGTTCCGTATGGCGCGATCGAGACAGTTATCGTAGGCGATGCAATACAGATTTCGCCTCCCACGTCTTGCGACGGGGCAGGGATTTCTTTTGATGCTTCTGGCCGTTGCTCGGATACGCGTCACCCCCCTCTCCTCCCTGGTTTTATCATGGGGAAACCACCCCAGAGTATATTCTCATACAATGAAATGGTCGTCAAACCTTTTCCATCTCAAGTACGCCGGACAGACAAAAAGACACGCCTGCTCCTCTTTGCTCACACAAATCTCTGAATAGATGCCGGCCCGTAATATTGCTTTTTTGTCTTCCCCCGTATATCGGGTGGACACCTTACTATTTGATGAGGAAGTCTGTATTCAAGGAATAGGAGCATGATCGGAGGTTCGGATCGCGGGAAAAGGAGATGGCCATCTTACTAACAATAATAAGTAATATCAATGTCATAGGTACTGAGCGGCCAAGGCCGGATGAGATCCCTACCTTTTGTTTCGAAGCATCGCGCCTGTCCACAGGCCTCTTCAGCCCATGGAGCCGTCAGCCGATTCCGCGATGAAATCCACCCCAAAAAAATAGGCGGCATTTCGCGTAGTCGCACGCGCAACGGTAATCGGGTCTTTATCCTTCAAGTCTGCAACAAGATTCAGCGTATGTCCAATACGTCGTCGGGACCTGAATACCAATGGAACACGGCCCTGCGGACATTTGATTCCGAGAGTAATTGAAGTGTCCTGGCGTGGGAAAAACGTGAGTGAGTGATAGCCGGTTTATCCAATCGGGCCGCTTCTCTTAAGAGTATTTGGAATGCCTCTATCTGGAGAGCCTTGGTGTCCTTCATTTTGTAGTCGAGCCCGACTTCGCCCAAGGCTATGGCCTCCGGCAAATGTTGACACACGAATTCCAGCTCTTCATCCAGGCCCCGCGCATTCACTTTCCAGGGATGCAGGCCCACAGCCGGATACACCCGACGTGGAAAACGGTTCGCCAGCTCCAGGATGGTCCTGTTGCTGGATAGGTCCATGCCCACTCCCACAACGGCGACAACACCCTTTTCGTAAGCTTCCTTCAAGGAATTCTCGACGTCGGATACGGCGTCCAGATGTGCGTGACCGTCGACCACAACGGCCACCGACGCCGCGTCTGAAAAACTCATAATCCCGAACCCCTGCGCCACACGTTGATTCCTCGCTCACATTCGCTCGTCACAACGGGGGACCCTGAAACGACTGTCGAAGATTCGGTCCGACTTCGAACCAATCCGAGTCTCCCTTTTGAACCGTCATCCGCAGCCCATTCGATCATGAGCCTCGCGGATGTCATTTTTGTCCGCATCGCGGACCTCCAGGATATCGATCTCACCCCGTGCCCCGGCGCCGGCATAGGGATGGTTGAAATCAGCCAAGACACTGTTTTCATACAGATTTTTCACGACAAAGCTCACCACGGCGCCTTGTTTGATTTCACGATAGACCGAGCCTTCTTTCAATCGCGCTTTTTTCAATCCTCCTCTGGGGATTACGCGTTCGAGATCGGGGTCGTGCGCTCCAAACAGTTCCTCCGCCGGAATGTCCACCGTCAGTCGATCGCCGGCCCTTCGACCGTCAAGCGCTTTCTCGATGGACGCCATCTGCCTTTCGATACCGAATACAAACGAAACAGTCCGGGATTGCCCGCATACTTCATGGCCATCTCGAAGTATAAGTTTTTGTGCATATCGGAGACGGACCCACTTACCATTGCCTATACGGTTCTCATTCATCCAAAAGGCCTCTTCCTTCCTAGAGATGGGTGTTTACTGAAGGATCATTAACCATTCAAGTTCAGGAATCAAGAAGAGGTGGAGGTAAAAGGGGTTATCGACCGGCTCCGCAAGGATGTCTCAGGCGGACTTTCCTCCTCTTCGCAGAGGCGGAACAGGGCCGGGAGGCTTTCGGATAACGAAAGTCCGAGGATCGGGATCGCGATTGAAGTTCTTAAAGGTAGGTTTTCCCGAGTCCTTTGGTATTGAGCTGGTAACCGGCGTGCAAGCGCGACAAAGGGCCGTTCTTGACAGGAAAAGGGCCGCGGTGGGCCTCGAAGTTGGGATCGTCCGATCCGGCGTCCGACACGAAATAGGAAGTGGATACGAACCCAGGATCCATCGTCTCCTCCATCTGCGTGTTCAGTAGGGAGAGAGAATTGAAAGCCGTCCAGAGTCCGCCGTTCTCCACCGACATGAACGCCGCCTGCTTTTCCGGATCCACCGAGAAGCCGAACGTTTTGTTGCCTTCATCCCTCGCCGCGTAGTTCAGCCCTCGGCTGATGTCCAAGGCCACATTGGAAATGCTCACAATGTCTTCCGCCTCCCGCAGCTTTTTCTTCTGCGCCTCCGTATACTCGACACCCGGCAGAGGCCCTTCCGGAACCTGCTGTTTGGATTGTGTTTGAGGGGTTTGCGTCAGCAGAGACGGAATTTGAAGCAGATCAACCGGATTCATGCCTTTCCTCGAAGTGGAGTCGGATCATGCCTCCAGCGATAGGAGGCACGCCCGATCGTTCTCGTTGAATTCGCCATCGACATGTTATATCGGATCAATTCGCGAAAACATGAGCAAAAAAACGCGCTCGGAGGCATTCGGTCCGATTTTGGTGAAGTTGGCGCCGGAACGGTTACCTGTCATGAGAAGATACAGGGGAGTTCATGAAGAGCTAACAGGGGAGAGCGGCGATCCATCGAAGTGAGCGGAGAACATCATGCCTTGATGGCGCCGAGCCCCGGTCCCGAAGCGATTCCCGCCACCGCGCCCACTCCGGCAGCGCTCGCTGCAGCCCCAGGGCCCCCTAAAGGCGCTTCCCCGACAACCACATCCAGGTTCCTGCCTATACCCGGATCTATAAAAGAGGCTGCGCCGAAGTACTTGGAGGGGATGATATCCGCTTGCGCTTGTGGCGACTTGGCGGGCGAACTTTCGGGGGTTTCGATCATAGTAACGGGAGTAAAACGGCTGGAAGCAGCCGGGCCATCTGAACTTCTGGCCGTGTCGTCCACACTAATCTGCGACATGGGGGAGGGCGCCACGGTATGAGGCGTCACTTCCATCTTTTCCAGACGCTCGACTACCCCCTCCAATTTTTGCATCCGGTCCATGAGAGAGACGAGCAGAGTCTCTTCTATGAGTTCCTGCCGCGGCTTTCCCTTGTTATTGCCGGAAAGAGATACAACGTCCGTAACGTCGAAAATGGAAGACTTGGTCTGTTCCGGGCTAGAGACCGCCACTTGAACATTTCCAATTGGATTGAACATCCCAGGAATCTTGCTGACGTCCACTGACAGTATCCTCCCCGCTTCTAAAAGGAACCGAAGCTCTCTTGAAGAACCCCGATCCTCTCGTTCAGGACCTACAGAGCCGTAGGTCTGTTGTCAAACGCTCCGAAACATCACAAACGCAAAAATATCATAGCAATATTACGAAACCATGTCTACCGCTTGTACCAAAGAAAAGAGGGAAAAAGAGGGTTACCTCGATAAATGGAGTGAAATGACGGAGATCCTGGATACAGGGCCTTATTTGTCGGCGATAATCGACAAGATCCGTATCGAACCGCCGTGCTTAGGAAAAAACGTATATGCCGCTCCGGAAAACCCCGGTGGTCTCCAAATGGCGCCGCTGAAAAAGATCGACACGAAGGAAAAAAAGCAGGGGAAACCATACAGATTCCCCTGCTTTCATCGTCCGCGAATTCAATATCGCCGATAAAAGGGCGCTTAGAGCCCTTTATCGGGTTAGAAGAGGCCCTTCACCTTGCCGGCCTCGACATCCACGTCGACTCGTCGGTAGGCAGGATCCGAGCTCGTTCCGGGCATCAGGCTGATGGTTCCCGCCACAGGCACCACAAAACCCGCGCCGCCGTAGGTAAGGATGTCTCGAACGAACAGTCTCCAGCCTTTGGGCACGCCCTTCATGGTGGGATTGTCCGTCAGGGAGAGGTGTGTCTTCACCATGCAGGTACCCAATTTGGACAATGCAGGATCCTTCTCTATTCGTTGCGCCGTGGCCAAAGCCGGGGCGGAATAATCGACACCGTCCGCTCCGTACACCTTGGTGGCGATCAGTTCAATGCGCTTGCGCAACGGCACATCCAATTCATAGAGCAACTTGAAGTCGTTCTTTTCCTTGCAGGCATCCAGAACCGCGTCGGCGAACTCGAGCGCACCGTCGCCGCCTTTTTCCCAGTGTCGGCTGAGTGCGACACGGGCGCCCGCGGCTTCGGCGATGCGCCGGACCGCCTTGATTTCAGCGTCCGTGTCCGTGAAGAACGCATTGATGCACACCACGGGATTGATGCCGGCCAGCTTAACGTTGCGGATATGATGGACCAGGTTCTCGCATCCCTTTTCCACCCATCCCACGTTTTCCTTCTTGTATTCTTCCGGCATGGGACGTCCGGGTACCGGGATGGGAGCGCCGCCGTGGCACTTGAGGGCCCGGATGGTGGCCACGACCACCGCGCAGTGGGGAGTGAGGCCGCTGAAACGGCATTTGAGGTTCCAGAATTTCTCGAATCCGATGTCAGCGCCAAATCCGGATTCGGTTACATGATAGTCGGCGAGCTTGAGAGCCACGCGGTCCGCGATGATGGAACTCTGGCCGATGGCGATGTTGGCGAAGGGACCGGCATGCACGAATACGGGCTGACCTTCGATGCTCTGCAGCAGGTTCGGGTTCAGCGCTTCCAGCATCCAGGCCGTCATGGCGCCGTCCACCTCGAGGTCTTTGGTGGTGACGGGCTTGCCGTCCCTGCTGTAAGCCACCACGATCTTGCCCATGCGCTCGCGCATGTCTTTGAGGTCCTTTGCCACGGCCAGGATCGCCATGACTTCGGAAGAGACGGCGATACCGAATTTCGAGTTCATCATGAACCCGTCCATCTTGCCGCCGATGCCGATAATGATGTTTCGAAGGGCTTGGGCGCAGAAGTCGATAATCCAGCCCATTTCCACGTTGTTCGGGTCTATGTTGAGGCGCGGTTGATTTCTCTTGGCCCACTGCTCGTCATTGTAATTGAACTCGTGCTGAATTCGGGAGGTGAGGGCGACCATGGCCAGGTTGTGCGCGTTCATGATGGCGTTGATGTCGCCGGTGAGACCCAGGGAAAACGGGGTCAACGGAATGCATTGGGCCAGACCGCCGCCCGCGGCGCTTCCCTTAATGTTCATGGTGGGGCCGCCCGACGGCTGCCGGATGGCTGCGGTGACGCTTACGCCTCGCTTGCCGAGACCCTCGACCAACCCCATACTCGATGTAGATTTGCCTTCTCCGAGGGGTGTAGGGGTGATGGCCGTTACGTCGATGTATTTGCCGTCCGGTCGATCCTTAAAACGTTCCAGGACTTTCCTGAAATCCACTTTGGCCACGTAGTGACCGTGGGGAAGCAACTCTTCCTTGTCCAGTCCGAGTTCTTCGGCCAGCTGATAGACGGTCTTCATTCGTGATTCTGCTTCTTCAGCGATCTCCCAGTCCGCGTGTTTGGTTGGATCCAACGCCATAGGTACTCCTCCTTACGTTTCGATTATGCTAATGGTGGTTTCAGGTCGGCCGGTTGCCCAAAAAGGTCACTCGTTTACATCGCTGATCACATTGGACCGGGTGGCCTTCCGAACTGGATTCTGGGGGTATTTTTATAGAAAAATCGGGGCGTTTCACGAGAAACACCATTGCTTTTTCAAATTTGGACGAATATATCGGAAGGCTGTTTGCGTTGTCAAGTGAAAAAAGTAACGATATGAACCCGGCGATATTCCGCGACGTTCGGTTGACACCCTTTAACGCGGTACTATATTAACCGAGTACGTTTCAAGCGACCCGATCCTGACGATCCACCGGTCAACCATTTCCACTGGCCGCGATTCCAAAAAAGAAACCGACGCCAAGCGCCTTTTCATGAATAGCAAGAAGCCAATCAGGTTTGCGCATTCAACGATACGAAACCTGTATTCACTCAAGCCTTACTTCGTCCGCCACAAAGCAAAGATAGCCGTCGGTCTCACATGCCTTCTGACGGTGGATCTTTTGCAGCTCTTTATTCCCCGTATTATCAAAACAGCGATCGATGAACTGACGCTGCAAACCGCTTCCACAAAGAGCCTGCTGGAATATGGACTGGCAATCGTGGCCATAGCCCTGGTGGTGGGCGTTTTGCGGTATATCTGGAGACACCTGATTTTCGGTCATTCGCGGGTGGTGGAACGAGATCTCCGGTATCGGCTGTTCGAGCATCTTCAAAAACTGTCCTTGAATTTTTTCTCACGGACACGAACCGGCGATCTTATGGCCCGGTCGACCAATGACATGGAGGCCGTCCGGTTCGCCGTTGGAATGGGATTGGTGGCGGTCAACGACGGGATCATAATGGGCCTGTCAGCCATAGCGTTCATGCTCTACATCAACGTGAAACTCACGCTGATCGCCCTGATTCCCATGCCCGCCATCATCTTTGCAAGCCGCTTTCTCACGATGCGCATGCACGCCCTATTTCAGAAAGTGCAGGAGACCTTCGCCGACCTGACAGAGAGAAGCCGCGAGTCCATCACGGGCATACGGGTCGTCCAGGCCTACCGGCTGGAAGAATGGGAAGAGCAGCGCTTGAGAGACATGGGCGACAGGTACATTTCCGAAAATATCCAGCTTGGGCGAACCATGGCCATGTTTTTTCCCATGATGATGCTGTTTACCAATCTGAGCCTCACCGTGGTTTTATGGCTTGGGGGTCGGATGACCATTCTGAAAGGGATCAGCATCGGGGATTTCGTTGCATTCATCAGCTATCTGAACCTGTTAACCTGGCCCATGATGGCCCTGGGGTGGGTCACGAACCTGATTCAGCGAGGTTCCGTATCCATGGGCCGCATCAACCGGCTTCTGGAAGAGCGCCCGGAGATCGAGGATAAGGGACCCGGCGCGCCGCCAACCCCCATTGCGGGTGAAGTAGAAGTGCGGGGATTGAGTTTTCGATATCCGGACGAGGATCGGTACATACTGAGGGATCTTTCGTTCAAGATCGAAGCCGGTAGCACGGTGGTGCTCGTAGGGCGCACCGGATCGGGAAAAACAACCCTGGTTCACCTCCTGACCCGGCTCTTGGAGCCGTCCCGGAATTCGATCTTCCTGGAAAACATCCCGATCCACGAATGGCCTCTTTCAGCTTTGAGATCTTCAGTGGCCGTAGCACCCCAGGATCCCTTTCTTTTTTCGGACACGGTTTCCGCCAACCTGCTGTTCGGCAGAACGGGATATGACGACGAATGGATTCAAACGTGTTTGAACACCGCCGACCTATCGAATGACGTCAAACAATTCCAACGCGGCTTGGAGACCATGACTGGCGAGAAGGGCCTAACCCTGTCCGGACGACAACGCCAGAGATTGGCTCTGGCCAGGGCTCTTATAGACAATCCGCCAATACTGATTCTCGATAACGCCCTCTCCATGGTGGATACGGCCACCGAGCGTCGAATACTGGATCAGATGGCGCCCCTTCGTCGGGGAAAAACCAATATCTGGATCTCGCACCGGGTTTCGACCATCCGAAAGGCGGAACGCATATTGGTTCTGGATGAAGGTCGCGTGGTCGAGCAGGGGACCCACGAGGAGCTTATCCGGGCGGGCAACGTATACCCGAGTATCTACCAGCGCGCGCTGCTGAGCGAACGGCTCGAGGGTTGACCGCATGCATGAATCTTACGGTTACATGGAAGGCGAAGACCAGGGGAAGATCCGAAATCTCAAGCTCGTCAAGCGCCTGTTTCCCTATATCGCCTCGTACAAGAGGACCGTATGGGTGGTGCTCCTTCTTACTCTCGCCAGCACGGGTCTGGACCTTGTCGTTCCTTACATCACCAAGGTGGCGATAGATCAGTACATCTTGCCGTCCTACTATCGCGTGGCTCCGGCTCCCGAGGCGGGAACCGAAGCCGAAGAATCTTGGAAGAACTACCGGAGCCTTCTTCAGAACAGACGTTTTCTATCCAAAGCCGAGCTGTCGAGCATCGATCCACAGCATTTCCATGTATTCAAAAAGGCAAAGTTGATCGGAGAGCGCAGGTTTTACGGGTGCGACTGGGATCCTTCCTTCGAGCCCGTGGTGCGACAATACCCTCGGCAATTCGAGCGCGCAGGGAATCGCCTTTATGTGGATTACGAGGACCTGGACAAGCTTCCGGAACAAGATATCCGCTTGCTGCGAAGCGCGGATTTGATGGGCGTAGTCCAAGTGGCTCTGGTTTTTGTCGGAGCTATCGTTTTTTCGTTCTTCCTGTTCTTCGGTTCCATCTATCTGCTCGAGTGGATTTCACAGCACATCATGCAGGACATCCGGGTGGATCTGTTCAGCCACCTTATACGGCAGTCCGTCAGCTTCTTTGATCGTAATCTGACGGGAAAGCTCGTGACTCGAGTGACCAACGATGTTCAGAACCTGAACGAACTGTTCAAATCGGTGATTCTGGCTGTATTCAAGGATATTTTTGTTGTCTCCGGCGTTATGATCGTCATGCTTCGCCTGAACCGTCCTTTGGCGCTGATCTGTTTTGTTTTGCTCCCATTCGTCTTGGCGTTGACGTTCGTTTTTGCCCGCCTGGCGCGGGAGGCATTTCGGGAGATCCGAATCCATATCGCTCGTCTGAACGGTTTTCTTCAGGAAAGCTTTAAAAATATGCCCATCATCCAGCAGTTTGTGCGGGAGACGTTCAGGCTATCCCAATTCGAAAAGATCAATACGAACAACTACCGGGCGGGCATGAAGCAGATCGTGGTCTTTGCGATATTCATGCCCGCCATCGAACTGCTTGCTTCATTCGCCCTAGCCCTTATGATCTGGCACGGGGGCGGCGAGGTACTGCGCGAAGAGATAACGTTGGGAATCCTCGTGGCGTTTATCGGGTACATTCAGCTGCTGTTTCGTCCGATACGAGAAATTTCGGAGAAATTCAATATCATGCAGTCCGCTCTGGCCAGCACGGAACGGATATTTCAACTGCTTGATCATAATGAGGAAATACCTCGGCCCGTGGAACCCTCCTCCCCCGCATCCGTCGACGGCAGAGTCGAATTCCGGGACGTTTGCTTTTCTTACCAGAAGGGGGAACCGGTATTGAACGGTATTTCCTTCGAGGTGAAACCCGGCCAGACCGTTGCCTTGGTGGGAGCCACCGGGGCCGGAAAGACCTCCGTAATCCACCTGTTGGAACGCTTTTATCGGCCGGATCGGGGAAGCATCCTTATCGACGGCGTGGACATCGAGCGCTGGGACCTGGATGCGCTCCGCTCGAGTGTTGGACTGGTGACGCAGGACGTCACGCTCTTTTCCGGCAGCGTCCTGGAAAACATCCGGATGAATCGGGAAGAATGGAGCCTCGATGAAGTCCGGACACTAATGCGGAAGATTCGGGCCCATTCCTATATCGAAAAGCTGCCCGGCGCTTACGGGCACGAAATAGGGGAGGGGGGAGTGATATTGTCGTCCGGCGAGCGACAACTGCTGGCTTTCGCCCGCGTCCTGGTCCATGACCCCAAGATATTGATTCTGGATGAAGCCACCGCCAATCTGGATCCGGAAACGGAACAATTGATCCAGCAGGCGCTGCAGCAGATCATGCGCCGGCGCACCACTCTGATTGTGGCCCACCGTCTCTCGACTATCCGTAACGCAGACAAGATTTTTGTGATAAAGCGCGGCCGCATTCTTGAATCAGGCGCCCATGAGGAGCTGATGGCTCTGAAAGGACTTTATTACGACCTCAATCGATACCAGGAGGAAAGCCTATAGTGGCGTTGGGCGGACAGTAGACGTGATCGCGGTCAATGAGATTTTCCCGGATTGGGGCTGTTTCATAATTGTTTGAAGGACATAAGATATCGTTTTCTTACAGTGCGACACCAAGGTGGGGATAGTCTTCCCTTACGCGGACAAAAGGATTCTGAAACGACCGTCAATCCGTTATCAGGTATCCCTTTTCGGATAAGCGGGCCAGCGCCGCCTCGAAGCTCTGAGAGTCCTGATATTCCACGGTGTGGAGGTGAACTCCGTCCGTGAGTACTGAAAGCAATGCGGCCTGTTCGGCTTTTACGCGCTCCAAAAAGCGCTGGACGTCCATCCTGGATTGAAGCATGAGATTACCGCACAGTTCACCATACAATGGGTGCTCGACGAGGACATTTAGCACTTTGACTCCGTGGTCCACGAGGATAAACAGTTCCTCCTCCGTTTCCTCGGGAGAGTGTTTCGTTGCCAGAACGGCTCGACGCGTGTATGGCGCCGGTTCTCGGGGAAGCATGTAACCGCGGGACGTGGCGAGCACTTCCACGCCACGCGCTCTAAGTATGGCCACATGCTGAACCACAACCTGGCGACTCACTCCCAGCCGGTCGGCCAATTCCCGTCCTGCCACCGGTTCCTGACTGTTGGCCAGAATGTCCATCAGCTGCTCTTTTCGGCCCATTTCACCTCCGTGTCCGGGTGATGGCCAGCATGCGCTCCAACGCAACCCTCGCCCACTTTGCTGTTTCCGGTCTTACGCGCACCCGTGCTACAGCCTCGCCCTCCAACAATCCCTCCAGGGTACGGAGCAGACTCAGCGGCTTGATCTTGCCCATATTCAAACACGGAGGCACGGATTCCGCAAGTGAAAAGACCTCTTTTTCCGGTTGTTGCCGGGCAAGACGGCGTACAAGGCGAATGTCGGTTCCTACAGCCCAGCGAGACCCTGGTTCGGAAGAGTGGATGCATTCAATAATGTGCTCCGTAGACCCGGCATCGTCGGCGGATCGCACTACTTCGTGCGGACATTCCGGATGCACTATCACTCGAACGCCGGGATAACGCTTCCTCGCCATTTCCACGTGCCTCGGCGAGAAGTTCCCGTGGACAGGACAGAAACCGTTCCATAAGATCAGTCTCGCTTGATCATAATCTCCAAGAAGGGCTTCCTTCTCGGGGTCCCAGACGCAGATCGCCTTCGTCGGCAGGCCCAAAGACACGCCGGTGTTTCTCCCCAAATGTTCGTCCGGGAAAAAAAGGACGCGTCTGCCGGCCTCGAAGGCCCATCGCATGACGGTTCCTGCGTTCGACGAGGTGCAGACCGTGCCGCCGTTGCGTCCGCAGAACGCTTTAAGTTCTGCGCTGGAATTAATATACGTGACGGGTGCGATTCCGTCGTCCCAGAGTGACCGAAGGGCCTCCCAGCACAGACGCACCTGTTGGAGACCCGCCATGTCCGCCAAGGGACAACCGGCAGCAGGGTTTGGCAAAAACACCGTCTGATCCGGAGACGACAGAACCTCGGCGGTTTCCGCCATGAAGCGCACGCCGCAGAAAACGATGTATCCGGCTGCGCTCCGGTGCGCGGCCTGATGTGAAAGTTTAAGCGAATCTCCCACAAAATCGGCCGACTCAATAACATCGTCCCCCTGATAGTGGTGCGCCAAAATGACGACACGGTCTCCAAGCCGGGCTTTAGCCCGCGCTATGCCTTCCCGGATTTCGGCCAACGGAGGGGACGGCTCGTTGCTCTCGAACAGCGGCGGATCGGGTGCTTCTCGTCTATCTGTAGCCATGCATATCCCTCCGGTCAGGGAGTTTACTCAGAGAAGGCAATGCTCGTACGGGAGGTCAGTCCGCCATATCCAAGCCGATGTCCACCGATTTCGCGGAGTGGGTCAGCCAACCCAGGGAGATGAAATCCACTCCCGTGGCCGCCACGACCGCAGCATTGTCCGGATGAATGTTTCCCGAAGCTTCGATGAGCATTCCTCCGCCCACCAGGTTCACGGCGCGACGCATGGTTTCGAGGGGCATATTATCCAGGAGAATCATATCGGCTCCGGCGTCCACAGCCTCTTGAACCTGATCCAAGGTTTCCACTTCCACTTCCACCTTGACCAAAGGGCCCACGCAGGCGCGAGCCGACGCCACGGCCCTTCTTATGCTTCCCACAATCCGCAGGTGATTGTCCTTGATCAGAACCGCGTCGTCCAGGCCGAGGCGGTGATTCCATCCTCCTCCCATGCGAATTGCATACTTTTCCATTACTCGCAGGCCGGGTGTGGTCTTACGGGTATCCAGAACACGGACGCCATAAGGTTTCACGATTTCGACCACCTCAGCCGTGGCCGTTGCGATTCCGGACAGACGTTGAAGGAAATTCAAAGCGACCCGTTCGGCCGAAAGCAAAGCGCGAAGTTTGCACCGGACGCGCGCAATGACTCGATTGGGAGCCAGACGGTCCCCGTCTTTGACCAGCCGCTCCATTCGCGCATCCGGGTCCAACAGGCGGAAGGCGATGTCCGCGACTTCAATGCCGGCCAAAACCCCTTCGGAGCGGCTCGTCAGGACGCCTTCCCCGATCTTGTGTTCCGGTATGAGGGCCGCAGTAGTCACGTCTCCCCGCCCCAGGTCCTCCTCCAATGCTTTCCGTACAATGTTCTCCACCTGTAAAGGATTCATGGAAAACGCTTCCCTTCTCGAAAATGATGCGCCGGTGTTTCCAGAATGGAGCGGCGTGCTGGAAATCGCTCCGATAATGGCTGCCTCTGCTTTCCTCTCGTAACAAGGACGCCTCCGTCACGAGTCGCGCCACCAGGACCATATTTCTCAAACTCGTCGGCCCGTCCGGAATCGTTGTGCTTATTTCATTCAGGATATCCTTCGCCTTCAGAAGCCCGTCCTTGTTTCGGATCAATCCAACGTTGCGCCACATGCACTGCCGGAGACGATCGGCTGCTTCGAGAAACCGGCTCCGGTTCGGAGAATCAGGGGCGGCTCTCGGAGGTCGCATGTGAAACCGGTCGGAGATCGTCTCCAACGCGCGAGGATCCGGATCCGCCGAATCCGCCAGTCGGGACCGGCGGCCGGAAACACTTTGGGCGACCCGACGAGCAAATACCAAGCCCTCCAGTAGAGAGTTGCTGGCCAGACGATTGGCCCCGTGGACGCCGGTGCATGCGACTTCTCCGCATGCAAACAGGCCCGGAACATTGGTCGCTCCGTCCAGGTCCGTCAGTACTCCTCCCATTGTGAAGTGAGCTGCCGGGGTGACGGGCGGCAATTCGTGAACCGGATCAATGGACCGTTGCAAGCACGTGCGATAGACGGAAGGAAAGCGCTCCCGGAAACTGTCCCCCACGGAGGTAGTGTCCAGAAACACGCGGCGGCCTTGGAGTTGCTGCTCGAATATCGCTCGCGCCACCACATCTCTTGGGGCCAGATCGGCCAGAGTATGCCGGCGGGCCATAAATCGGTCCCCGTCCCCGGTGAGCAAAGCGGCTCCGTGGCCTCGCACCGCCTCCGAGATCAGACAGAGGGGGTCTTCTCCGGAGTCCAAGGCCGTGGGGTGGAACTGAACGAATTCCATGTCCGCCAGGCGAGCCCCGGCTCGATAGGCCATAGCCAACCCGTCTCCGGCGCCGAATTCGCCGCTGGTGGTTGCCTGAAAGATACGTGCATACCCCCCCGTTGCAAGCACAACCGCCCGTTTTGCGACAAACAAGCGAAATTCTCCGACGCCTGTCACGGTCAGAGCGCCGACGCATCGGCCTCGATGGAGCAAGAGGTCCAGGGCCTCGGTTTCTTCGATGATTTCAATCTGTGGGAGTTTCCGGACGGCGTCAATGAGCACCTCGGCCACGGCCCTGCCCGTGCCGTCCCCTCCGGCCGGAATGACCCTTGCCCGACCGTGCGCCCCTTCCATGGCGAGACGGAACGTCCCGTCGGGATGCGTGTCGAAAGGCACCCCGAGGTCGGCGAGTTCGCGAACCCTCAGAGGACCCTCGCTTACGAGAATCTCTACGGCGGACGGCAAGCAGGCGCCGTCGCCGGCGTAAAGAGTGTCCTGGGCGTGCAGGGCGGGAGAATCGCCGGGGGCCACCGCGGCCGCGATACCACCCTGCGCCAGGGCGGTGGCGCTTTGCAGAACCGTTCCTTTGCTCAACACGGCCACGCTTCCGGTGGATTCCAATTTCAGCGCGCAGAAAAGCCCGCCAATGCCGGCCCCGATAATCAGACAGTCCACACGGATTACTTCCAAAACGCTCCTCCCGGAACCATAAAGTTGGCGCAGTGTAATGAAGTAGATCTGTCTTGTCAACTGTCAAGTTAGATGGCAAGGCTTCTTCGTGCAGATATCCGCGGACTCGTGTTTGGATCTACCGATTTATCCGCTCGGGAAGCCCGATGAGGTCCCCTGGGTCGCCTTCAAACCGGGGGATTCCCGAAAGGTAAGATCTTTCGCCAAAGTGGATAGCTCCTTGTTCTTCGGAATGGCTTTCTTCCTCACTCACTGCAGATTTTCCAGTCGACGTCAGAGATCCGCATTCGAAAGTGCGGGCCGCCCCGTTTTCAGTGTATCCAGCCTTTCAACGCAATCCCTGAACAGATCTTCGGCCGGTCGGGCCTTTTCAACCCATGCCTGCGAGAACGCGTGCGAAGATAAGCAGCGTTCGACCTGGTCGAGCAGGCAGAAGGCCGCTACGAGCAGATGCTGGTCGTAAAACGGTCTCGAACGGTTTCCCAATAGTCGCGCCCGATAATCATCGAACGGATCCGGTTTCCCCGAGTAGAGCGCTTCCCATGCCAGATACGAGTACATCATGAAGAATCTGGGGCGGGGCTCGATGCGCCATCCGAGAATGCAGAGGGTTTTATGGTCATCCAAAACGAGGTGTTCCGGCACGAGGGCCGTGTGCGACAAGTTGTTTCCGGCGATGGCAAAATGAATGGATTGCATGCTGTGCGCATACGCTTTGAAGGCATCCAGGAGGGTCTCAGGCCAAATGCATGACGTTCTCATGAAGTCGCAGCAGGCGTTGGCTCTGTCCTTCGTCCACTGAAACGAACAGTCGATATCCTGGCGCTGGTGGTGGTTGGAAACGGTTTCGCCCGGATCAGCGAGGGCCTTCGGCCGAGAGGCTTCGCGGCTTCTCGAAGGGGAAAAGCCCTCGTTTCTCAAACGCAGAGCCCGTTCAAATTGGGGAATCAAAGCGAGCGAACGCATCAACACGGGCAGCCTGTCAATGACCTCCAGCACCTGAGCCACGACTTCGGGGGTTTCGAAAAGGCCTTGATCGAGCGGAACGCCGTCCATAAACGGGTATAGGAGATAAGGATCGTCTACGCGAGAAGTGGGCTCCGGATGGCGAAACGGAGGGAACAACAGCGCGAAACCCTGCAGGATCGTGAAGGTGCGAGCGTCCGGGCGCCCGGTCTTCAGTACCCACTGTTTTCCCGAAACATCGCTGAACCGCCACGAGCATGACGCTGAACCCATCCTGTGTATCGACCCGGATGCGTGAATATGGTATCGATCCGCGATGTCTTCTAAGAATGCTTCCATCGGTCCTCGGAAGAGGCCCCTTCGTTTTCCTCCGATTTTCTCCCGCCGGTGCCGGGGCAAAGGCAAATGCGGCGCCGTACGTTTCGGCAATAGGTGCTATTTGAGCTGATAAGGGGCCTGGATGGTTAGCTGCGCTTCTCCATATACCCTGACTCCCGCAAACGAGGTCTCCATTCGCATCTTTGCGTTCTCGTCGAAGAGCTTGCCTTGGATATGGGTGAGATACCCGTTCGGAAAACTCTCGGTTCGTACGGACAGCAAGGGGTCTCCCGAATCGCAAACAATCCGGAACCCTCCGGGAAGCGATTGGTACGAACAGCGTCCGGAGTTTCCGCGAATCCGATTCCAATCGAGTTCGACGAGGAACCGCCCCTGGTCATCGAAGAGACGGGCGGAAAAACGAGGCGTGCTCTCTCCCGGCAACACGACATCCGCCAACAGGTAGAACGCATCCCCGGAACTCGGATTGCCCAGAATGAAGCCGGGCGTAAGCACGTTGTTCACAAGGTAGTTGTGGTGGGCGCTGATCAAGCTTTCAGTGCTTTTCATGGTGTTCGTTCCATCGGAGGTTCAAACTCGTTTACGAAGTTCTTCCAGCAGCGCGGCAATGATGGATCGTGCATCTCCCTCCAGGGCCAAATCCGCCATTTTGAATATGGGGGCATTGGGATCCCGATTCACGGCAATGATGGTTTCCGCGCCCTGAATTCCGGCTGTGTACTGCAATGCTCCGGAAGTGCCTAAAGAAATCAGCAGCTTGGGCTTCACGGTTTTTCCCGTCTGTCCCAGGAGCCGCTCTTCGTCCGCCCAGCCGGCTCGGATGGCGGGACGCGTGGCTCCCACTTCGCCCCCCAGAAGCTCCGCCAGTTCATAAAGCATCTCGAATGCTTCCTTTGGGCCCATGCCTCTTCCCCCGGCAACCACGATGTCCGCGCCTTCCAGATTCGTTTTTCCGGTTCGATGGGGTCGGCTCCGAATCAGTTGAACACGTTCGTCAGGGCGGATGTCGATTTCAGGATACAAGACACGGCCTACGATGCCGGAATCGTGGGGACGCTCTTTGAAGATTCCGGGATGCACCGTAGCCATCTGGGGCCGGTGGTTGGGCGTCACCACGTCGGCCAGCATCTCGCCTCCGAAAGCCGGAGTGGTTTGAATCAACAGACCGGATTCCGGATCGATTTCCAAAGCCACGCAGTCGGCGCTCAGTCCCGTGTTCAGCCTCTTGGCCAACCTCGGAAACAGCTCCCTGCCAAAGGAAGTGGCGCCTCCAAGCAAAATCTCGGGTTTGTAGCCTTCCACGATTTCCGCGACCACGGCCGCGTACGTCTCGACCTGGTACTCTTTCAACCGGGAATCGTTCACCGCGATAATTATATCGGCGCCATGCGCTACGTATTCCATGGCATATTGATGGATACCATCGCCCAGGACTATCACGGTAACCTCGGTCTCGAGCTTCTGGGCCAGCTCTTTTCCCTTTGAAATAAGTTGAAGGGTGACCCGGTCCTGAAAGTAGTTCCGGTAATCGCCGAAAATCCAAACTCCCCGGGCGGAATTACGGTTTCTTGTCTTCTTCATCGATAATGCCCATTGCCTCGAGTTTTTTGACTAAGTATCCTGCCAGGATTTGAGGTGAGCCGCTTAGGATCTCCCCCTTTCTCTTGGCGGGAGGCGTATGAAGTCTGGCGACCCAGGTGGCGGATCCTTTAAAGCCCACTTCTTCCGGTTTAAGGTCAAGGTCGTCCATTCCCCAACGGATGACATCTCGCTCGGAAAAGGCTCTTTCAAGATGTGCAAAAGGGATGTGACTCGGCACGCAGAGTTCACGGGAGACGGCAAGCACCGCGGGCATGCTGACCCGTATGGTATCCAGGAATCGGTCACTGACTCGCTTTACCACAAGAAAATCTTTCTCCACATGGACCTCGTTGACGCCGCAAACCTGCGGCAGGTCCAGTTCCTGCGCTATTTGAGACGCCACGTGGCCGGTGTCGCTGTCGATGGTCTGTGAACCGCACAGCACGAGGTCCGGAAACGGCTCCAGCTTGGATATGGCTCGGGCCAGAACGTGAGACGTGGCCAGCGTGTCCGCCCCGGCAAAATTCGGGTCGGTGAGCAAAATCGCCCGATCCGCGCCGGCCGCCAAAGCTTCCCGTAAAGCTTCTTCACTTTGTGGCGGCCCCATGCTCAACACGGTTACAGAGCCACCTTCCTTGTCCCGTAGGTCCACCGCCGCTTCCAGAGCTACACAATCCAGCGGGTTAATGATGCTCTCTACGCCTTCCCGAATGATGGTCATTCGCTGTTTATCGATCCGAATGCTCGGTACGTCCGGGACCTGTTTGATGCATACTGCTATGTTCATACGCCTGTGTTCCGTCCATGTTGCCGACAAGTTCGGTTTTCAACATCCTTCGCGCGACTACTTGAGTACACTCCGGGCAATAACCAATCGCTGCACTTCGGACGTTCCCTCATAGATTTCGCAGACCTTAGCGTCGCGATAATAGCGCTCGATGGGATACGCTTTAGTAAACCCATATCCGCCGTGGATCTGGACGCCGCGTCGGGCCGCCTCGACGGCCGTTTCGCTTGCGTACAATTTCGCCATGGCGGATTCCTTCGTATATTCGACTCCTCGACCCTTCAATTCCGCTGCGCGATAGAGCAACAGGCGCGAGGCTTCGATTCGCGTCGCCATATCAGCCAAAAAGGCCTGGATGGCGCCGAAGCCGGATATGGCCTGGCCGAACTGGTGGCGTTCCTTAGCATACTTGAGCGATGCGTCCAGACATGCCTGGGCGATACCCAAAGACTGGGCGGCGATTCCCAGTCTGCCGCCGCAGAGTGTAATTAAAGCGATTCTCAGGCCTTCACCTTCTTTTCCGAGTCGTCGCTCCATCGGAACACGGCAATTGTTTAAGGCTATGGGACATACCGGATTTCCCCGCATGCCCATCAGATCTTCCGATGGTCCCTTTTCCAGACCATCCCGTTCCGATTCCACAATGAAGACTGAAAACCGTTTCTTTTCTTCACCAGGATTGTCCACGCAAAATATCAGATTGGTGCCCGAAACGCCTCCGTTCGTTACGAAGGTTTTGTTTCCGTTCAAAATGAAGTCGTTCCCGTCACGGACGGCTACCGTTTCGAGAGAGGATGCGTCGGAACCGGCGTTGGGCTCCGTGAGGCAGAAGGTTCCGATCTTTTCTCCCTTGGCCATCGGTATCAGGAACTCCCGCTTTTGTTCCTCGTTTCCGAACCGAAAGAGAGGGAAGGCCGAAACACCGTTATGAACCGCCAGGCAAAGCCCCATTGCACCGCTAACCCTCGAGACCTCTTCAATAACGATGGCGGAACTCACAGGATCCAAACCCGCGCCGCCGTATTCCGAAGGAATCTCGAGGCCGAAGTAGCTCAATCCGGCCATCTCTCGGGCCACATCCTGTGGAAATTCTCCGGTCACATCCATTTCCGCCGCCGGTCCGGCTAGCCTTTCCTCGGCATATTTCCGGGCCGTACGTCGAATTACGGCTTGTTTCATTGTGGGTTCTAAGTTCACGGGCTCCAACTCCTCAATCGGATATGGTCGAAACGCGTCCTGGGATTCGTTCCGATTAATGAAACTACATCAGGTCTCCGCTAGCACGCCGGGAACCCATGATTCAGCTTAATATCTCACAATCGTTAGAAAAATGCGTCGGGGGCGCAGAAAAGCCCGGCCTCCTAATGTGGCATAAACACGACCAATTTGGAAGCACTTTAATCCTGTAAGGCGACCTCCCTCACCGGCCGGAGTGAATAAGGGCCCCCATTGCGATGGTGCGCATACCTCACAACGTCGCCATTATCGGGTTGTAACGATAGGCTGCCGCAATCCGAGCATGCCGAGGGACTGCAAACCACTTGAAGAATCCGTGCAACCATGGGTGCAATCGGTGCACTTATGTATGCCCAATCTATCTCTGTAAAAGGAACGGGTCAACTTAATTGAGGAATCTCGAATAAGGTCCGCCGGATCGTGCTTAACCCAGGGTCGGCGCCGGCGGAAAGTCTGGTCTCGCTTGCGTATCGGGAGTATAATAAGAACTGGAGGTCGAGAGCTTCGTCGCAGACATGAAAAGAAGGAGGTGATGAACAATGCTTATGGAAGAAATAGAGCTTTTCAAAGATCTGAGCCCGGAATTCATGAACGAGGTATCCTCGATTTGCCGGGAAGAATCTTATCGAAAGGATCAAATTCTTTTCAAGCGGGGAGACATCGCCGAGAATCTGTACATCCTGGTTGAGGGGTGTGTCAGTCTTTTCATTAGAAATGGCGGTTCTCTGAATTTCACCCTGGAGAAACCGGGAAGAGTGTTTGGATGGTCATCACTTGTTGAACCCAAACGCTATACGGTGACGGCGGAGTGCTACGAGGAAACCAAAGCCATCAGAATCGATACGACACGTCTGGAGCACGTGTTTGACAAGCATCCCCGGGAGGCATATCGCATCATGAAGCGGCTGGCCGGCGTGGTAGGACAAAGATTGGCCAACTGTTATGAAGAGAACGTGCGATCACACGCCGAAGGTGGGAAGCCGTCATACGGTTAATTCTTCCAGCAGAAGAGGCTACTTGACCTCCAAGGGGTAGGAGTTCCGTGGGGTCCGAGGTGTGGTCTTCAGCGTTCCGCAACTCCGTATTCCGGTTTCGGAACCGTTTTCAGCTACTAACCCGGGCCCCACGATTTCAGGTCTTCCTCGCCGTCCAATAACTCAGGCATTCCAAAGTTGCATTCGCGCGGTCGGCGAAGTCTTTCATCCCGGTCGAAATCAAGGACGATTGTACCGGCTTCCCGCCGTCGCGGCAGCCGCCCTCGGGTCAATCCGTATCTCTCCAGGAGTACTTGCGGCCGTTGATGATCCCGGAGCCCGGATTCCGCCATGAATACCGGTCGGCGTTGAGCAGGTTATTTTTGAAGGATCTCCAAGCATAACGATTGGCGTTCAGAATGCCCGCGGATTCTCTTTGAACGAGCGGAGAACGGGTAAAGCGCCATGCCCTGGTTCCCGTCTTGTATCTATGAGCGTTCAGTATCTTTCCTGCCAGCTCGATATCCGGGAAAGGCTCCACGCCTGCCGGCAATATAGGATGTCGGGAGGAGCCGGTGGGTGACGAACGTTCAGCATTACTCTCGGACCTGGCGGAATCCTGAGCCGAAACGAAAATGGACGAACCTGCAATCGCCTCCCTCATGCCGGCGACCAAATCGGAAAAATGGACTCCGAATTCACAAACGTTATCCGCTGACTTACGAATCCATACAACGCTTCCAAGGACGTTCAGCTCGGTAAATTCCGCGGGGAGCCTGATTTCCAGATTGAGTTTCTGTCCTTGTTGAGGAAGTAGGCCTTTCGCCCTTACCCGACATCCGGTTTCCGAAATATCGGTGAGTTCGCCCGTGAACTCCACTGGCTCGGCTGAAGTGGTAGCGATCCTTATCGCCGGGATGGGTGATCTACGAGGGTGAGGACGTCGATCGATCAGACACCGGAGAATTGCCCTGCAGTTGGAGCATCTTACGGATAACCTTCCGCCTGTCGAGGAAGTCAGACGCAGAAGACCGGTCTTTTTACACTTCGGGCATTGGAGCGCATACCTCTTTCTCATAGTCCCTCCTAACCACTGCTTGTGCGTTTCTTGTATTATACTTGGGCTCTATATCAAAAGCAATTGCGCTTGGTTAGAAACCATCTGCGAACTCGAAACGTCATTTGAGCCCTGGATGCAATAATAGAAACCTGCCCACTGTTCTCTGCATGTGCGGGTCGTGCTTCGTTGATCGGCATGGACAAATTTGAGGGCCGACCGGTTTCTCCCTCATTGAACCGACATGCACGTTAAAAGCCCTTCCGCTTAGCTTTCCTCGATTCTTCGTTGCCGCCGGAGTGCAGGTCTAATCCGCCGGATCAAGAAGCCTTGGCATTGGAAATTGGAAAAACTATCCCCCAACGCCGGCCGGGCTTCTTCGCAGAGATGCCGGCCAAGAACATCGGAGCGCCGAGCACGTTGGTTCTGCATACCATATCGACGGGCTGAGAAAAAAGCCTAAAAGGGGTTCTGCAGCATGAATGCTTTACCGGTTCGTATCGGGAAAGGAAGAATGGCGAATCAGGCGTGAGGTCTTCTTCGAAACGACAGGGTAGGGCTTGTTTTTCCCATCGGGCCTGCCCGCACCCAGTCTCTTATGGCGGGCGTCACGCAGGTCTGCCGGCGACGATGGCGCGGGCCTCCTCGGGTTCACGGCGGGAGGTTCCGGAGGAGCCCCCAGACTCTAAAGCAGGAGCCCCACCGGTAACCCGATCCGGTCCAGCATGCGCCGATCTGCTGAAACACGCCGGCGCTGGGCTAATCGTTCTTACTTTGCTTCTTGAATTCGGCCACATAGTCCTCGACCGGTATGGCCGGCACCGTCATGGTGTCCATGATCCCTCCGGATTCAATCTCCATGGCGGTTCTCAAAATGACCTTGTTATCCTCGGCCTGTATGATGGTGAGGAAGTCGTACGGCCCCAGTAGAGCGAATTGCATGAGGATTTTTACTTCTCCCGACGCTTCCAGTGCTTTGTCGATTTGCTCGATGGTCTCGGGGAGATCCTTGACCGTTTTCCTTCCTTCTTGGGTGAGTTTGCTCAGTATCGCGTAGTGTCTCATTTCCTGTCTCCTCGTTGGGTTTACCTGGAAATCCGATTGCTTCCGGCCCGGTGCACATCAGGGACGTGAATGATTACCTAGCGTCAGGCTCGCCGCCCATCGGCCGTTCAGCGGGAGGCATTACTTGCCGTCAATGATATCCAGGGCTTCCTGCCTGTAAGCATCCATAACGAACGGAATCCCGGTCACTTTCGCCGCTTCTTCGGTCAGACTGAACAGCTCCTTCCGAGTAATCAGGTCAACACGCCATTTCCGAGCCCCCGCCATGAGCTGCTGCAGGCCGACACGTAGCTTTTCGCCGGCGCTGTAAATGCCAATGGCTCCCAGAGGGATGTTGTCCAATTCCTTTCCGTATTTCTCTTTAAGCTCCTCATAGCAAACAAAAATCTGTTCTTTGGTGGATCCGTATTTGAGCACCGTGGAGGGAAGGCCGCCGTCTTCGCCCGAAAGCCATTTTCCAATGTTCTTTCCCACCATGCCCGGGATCATCAGCGCTCTACCCATGCACACCGCCTTGCAGTAGGGAGCGCCTAAAGCAATGGCCTTGAAAATGTGGTCTTCGGAGGAGAAGCCGCCCGCAAAGGCGATATCCGGCGCCCGGTCGCCGTTTCTCTCCAGACGAGAGCAGAGTTCATACGCCATGGAATGCAGGTAAATGGAAGGCACTCCCCACTCGGACATCATGCGCCACGGACTCATACCTGTTCCTCCCGCCGCGCCGTCAATGGTCAAAAGGTCGATTTTCGCGTCCGAAGACCAGCGAATCGCCATGGCCAGCTCGCGCATGGGATAAGCACCGGTCTTGAGCGTGACTCGTTTGGCCCCCAGTTCCCGAAAGCGCTGAACCGTTTTCATGAAATTTTCCTGATCCGCAAAGCCCAGTCGGGAATGGCGTTCGAATTCTTTTATGGCGCCGTCGCGGAACCCATCCTGGACCGCCCTCTCTTCCGGGTCGGGCGTAACGATATATCCGCGGCCTTTCAACTCGAGGGCCCGATCAAGGGAATTGACCTTGATCTCGCCTCCAATGCTTTTTGCGCCTTGTCCCCACTTGAGTTCGATAGTCTCGACGCCGAGTTTGCTTAGCACGTATTCCGCCACGCCGAGTCTTGCGTCCTCCACGTTCAATTGGACCAGAATGTCGCCATACCCCTCATGATAGCGGCGGTATAGCTCCAATCTCCGGTCCATTTCAGGCGACTTTGCCACCTTACCGTTGGACCCGCGCTCCAATTGGGGATCGATTCCGCACACGTTCTCGCCGCAGACCAAGCTGACGCCCGTGATGGCGGCGCCAATGGCGAAATGTTCCCAGTTCTTCCGGGCAATTTCCGTGCTGCCCAGCGCTCCGGTGAACATCGGTATCTTCATTTTCACCTTTTCCGAGCGGCCGAACGAAGTTTCGGTGCTTACAGCCGGAAAGGTGGCATGGTCCGGGTCAGCCTGAATGCCTTCCGCGCCGAAGGCATATCCCATGATGTTCAAGTGCGAGTAATCGACGGGATAGTCTTTGTCCGTGCCGGCCGTTAGTTCGCCGAAGGGACCGGGGTAGAGCAGTTCCCGGCTCCTGAAGGTGGCGTTAAAAAGGTCGCAGTTTCCTTTGCAGCCGTCGATGCATCGGCTGCAAATGCCGGACTGGGGTGCTACGTCTCGTGAACGATTCTTGGTCTGCAAAGCCTCGTTCGCATTGGGTCTGTGCAGGTTCATTGCGATAGATCTCCTTGTTTAGTCAAAGCTATTCTATTGACCTGAGCAGGCGACGCCCAGCGTCTGTGTCCGCCCGGCATTCCAAGCCGACACCGGTGACAGGCCGCACCAATGACCACCGAAAGGCGCGCCTTCCATCTTGATCTAGCTCTAGAGCCTTGAAGGATTAATCCTGCAGAATGAACCGGTTCCCAACATACCAACGTTTTGCTTCATCTATCTGGTTGCGGTGTTCTATCACCTCCAGTTTCGCATCCACGTCGAGGCGCCGGGTCGGAAAAGCAGGCGCTCCACGAGCGATTCCAAGCGACCTCTTTGGCCTGTATATGAATACGCCGTTGCCTTTGTCATCAGATCCTGGTATGGGCATTAGTACCGAGGCTCCAAAAGGTTCCGCGCGTCAATAGGATAAGGTTATTCGATTTTTTTGAACTGCGTTCGTTGTATGAAATATGGCCGAAAACGACCAATCGGCTAAGATTGCGGAGAAATTCGCTATATTGTCCAGGTCTGCTTTAAGACCACCAATTTAGGATGAGGAAGAGGATACCAGGAAATATGTTAAAGCCTCATTTCATAAATAGGGATCGGCATGAGATCCCATGGAGCAGGTCGAAAGAGGTTGACCACTTGAATTACGCCTTCGGACAGCGGCAGTAGTCACGCTTGTTTGAAGGGTGGCTGTCTAAACATGCATTTAGTATGGACGCATGCTAAACTATATAGCAAAATGAAATTTTCCTGTCAATAAAAAAAGTTGCACCAAGATAAAATATTAAGGAGCGTCCAGGATCGTTTAGTAATCATGAATATTTCGGAATCATATCTCAGTACAGTTCTATAATTAGGCTATACGGGTTAATTTTGTGGTTTATTAGTTGGAGTCCAGGATATCGGAGAAATTTGGGGACGTGGGATGAAGAGATCAATGGGCGGGATGAGAGGCGGTGTATCGAGGGAAGGAGGTGTATTCGAAGGATTTCCCCCGGTCTGACTGAGTGTTTTGCGGTGCGAGCCCCGGGAAAAACCGTGCACGCTCTCCGGCCGCTAGGGGGAGAGCATCGCCAGGGTCCTCTTGCCGCCGCCTTCGGGCAAAGCATAGGGCACGGTGATGACGGCTCCGGGTAGTGAATCCGTCGGCTCGTCCAGACCTCCGGGCCCTTTCATCACGATGAAAGACCCTCCGGGCTTAAGGTAGGGCCCGGCCAGATTCACCAGCAGGTTCATGGAACCCAGCGCTTTGGATATAGCGGCATCGTACGTCCGGGCCCGGAGTTGTCCGCACGCCTCTTTTCCCAGGCGGCACTGGAGCGCTTGTAAGCCGGAAAGGCCGAGTTCGAGACGTACCTGTTTGAGAAAATTCACCTTTTTTCGGGTGGCGTCCACCAGTGTCACCTGTAGATCGGGCCGGAAAAGCCTCAAGACCAGCCCCGGGAAACCCGCTCCCGAGCCCACGTCCAGAAGCTGGGCGCCTTCCGGAATGTATGGAGCCGGCGCCAGAGAATCCAGGAACAGGTTCACAGCCACATCTTCGGGATTCCGGTGTCCCACCAGGCGAAACACACGATTCCATTCCTCAATCAAGGCATAGTACTTCAAGCATTGGTCCAAAAAACCCATAGGCGCGTGCAGTCCCCAGGCATCGAGGCCGTGCACGAGGGTCTCAAGAAAACGTTTCACTCCAGCGGCATGGTGGATCGGAACTTCCATAGCGAGTATTGCCGACCACTTTCAGGTAATCTCACCGTATACTTTCGGGCAAATAGCGGTGGAATGCAATTGCATTTTCGACTTATAATTTGTTTTCATCCCGACTTACCAGAATTGAGCATGCGAACAGAAAAGGTACGCACATGTTTCCCATGGAGTTCGATCACAAAGTTCTCGAGAGCCTTCCCCTTCCCACCAAAGACGATATGCGTCGCGTGCTCCAGATCATCCGGGCTATTATCGGGCGCCGGGTGATCCCATACTTTAAAACGAACCGTGGAACCGAAGCCACCCTCATCGCCCGGGTGAACGAACATCTCCGGGTGGAGCGGCTCGAGGACGAAGACAGTCGAATCCGTGCGGTGACCCTTTTTTCTGAGAGGAAAGAAGAACGCATCATATACTTTCACGAACGGATCTTTGACTATCTGGCCTTCGTGATTCCCAGCGACCCGGACACCAGCCTGGGCGAAGGCGGCGCGGAAGAGCGCAAAATGCTGGCTTTCGCCGAATTCGCCTTGCGGCACCAGCTCGAACACCTGTTGTATCCGCTGGAATCCGAACGGGAAGTCATCCGGTCGGACGTTGAGTTCGCCATCGAGCAACGCGATCACGATCCGACTTACTATCGGAGTCTCCGGAACGCGCTCGCGGACGAAATGAACGGTATTTTGGGCGGCCCCATCCTCGGTCTCCTGGACCTGGCCGAGAAGGACCAGCCGTACGACGAGCCGATTTCCGGTATCCTGGCCCGGCTTGCGGACACATTGGGTGATGTGCCGGAAGAGGTCCTTCTGAACGCTTTTCCCTCCCTGGATGCAGACCTCAAAATACGGGTCCTGAGCGTGTGTTATCAGAAAGGAGGGGAGGCCGGCTTTTCCCTGCGGAGGCGTACGGATTTTCTCGAGAAGCTGCTCTGGCTCTTTGTGCGCCTGTTCGACGGCGATGAAACCGAGGCGAAGGGGGTGTTCGATATCTTCAAAGACCGGTGGGGACTGGTTTATCTTTTTCGTGAACTCGAAATTCCGGAAACAAGCCTCGAAGGCAAGGACCCACGGGAAGCCCTCGAAATTTTCAAGGAAGGCTTGAAACATTTCTCGGAAGACGAAGCAAGAATATCACATTTTCCTTACGTGAGAGAAGCTCAGCCTCTGGCGGATCTGACGCCTTCCGCACCACCTAAGAAGTCGCTGAAAGAACGTATCGAAGAAGCGCGAAACGATCCTTCCATTCCTCTTCAGGCCAGGGAGTTGATGGAGAAGAACAAATTGCATGCCGTAGGTCATAGCGGACCCAAGTACAGCGAATTGATCGAAACGCTTTTGGCCATCCCGTGGGGAAAGATCCAGAAAATCGGAGTTTCCGCTGAAGACTTCGAAAAGGGGCTCGATCGTTCGCACTACGGTCTGCAAAAACCGAAAGAGATTATCTGCGACTTCTTTTCAAACCTGATCTGGCGTTACCAGCAAAACCATGGCGGAGATTCCGCCCTTGCAGGCAAGACGGGGAGCGCTTTTTTGTTCGTTGGTCCTCCGGGAGTAGGCAAGACCTCTTTGGCCATTTCAATCGCCAAAAATCTGGGTATTCCATATCACAAGATGTCCCTGGGAGGGATGCGGGACGAGGCGGATCTTCGTGGATACGGCTTTACGTATGAAGGCTCGAAGCCGGGAGCCATTGTCCAGGGCTTGATCAAGATGGGCATCATGAACGGCATATTCATCATGGACGAGGCGGACAAAACTGAGAAATTCGCCATTGCGACTCTTCTCGAAATTCTGGACCCTGAACAGAACCACCTGTTCCACGATAAATTTACGCAGAGCACCGTGGATGTCGACCTTTCCAACTGCCACTTTATCCTCACGGCCAACACCCTCGAGACCGTTCCTCCGCCGGTAATCAACCGGTGCGAGGTTGTGCAGCTCGATCGCTACAGCGTAGAGGAAAAAGTAGCCATAGCCCGCGAGCACCTCACCCGAAGGGTCCGGGAGCGGTATGGCTTTACGAGCCAGCAGATCTTTTTCGATCCTGAAAAGGAGCCGGGGTTGCTCCGCTATCTGGTGCGAACGTACACGCATGAAGCGGGCGTTCGCGAACTCGAGCGTATTATCCGCACTCTGTTCCTCCGCATCGGACGTAAAGAAATCCTTGCGCATGAGCGCTCTTCGGTGAAAATCACACGAATGGTCATCAAGAAATACCTCGAACCGCCCAGACCGTTCAGAGTGATCAACGATGAAGACCGGGTGGGAGAGGCCATGGGCCTCGGGGTGAATGTCGAGTTGGGACTGGGTTCCCTTATCCCCATCCAGACCACGGTGATTCCCCGGGGCCGGGAAGGAGAGGGACGCAGCGGATACCTGAGCATGGTCCATGCAACGGGAAACATCGAGAAGATCATGGATGAAAGCCGGAAAGTGGCGAGCACGGCCATTCTCCACTGGGCTCGAGAACTCGAGATCGATCTGAAGAAGGCCGAAGCTCCCGTTCATATCCACTTCATGGGCGCGTCGACCCCAAAAGACGGACCCTCGGCGGGCATTGCCATTGCCCTGGCCCTGGCTTCCGTCCTCTCCGGACGCCGCATTCGCAGGGACGTGGCCATGACGGGCGAAATCGATATCCAAGGAAGGGTGAATCTGGTTGGCGGGTTGGATCTCAAGCTCGAGACCGCCTACGATGCGGGATGCAAGACCATGTTGATTCCCAAAGAGAATCTGGTGGGCGAAGGAAGCATCGAAAAACTGTCGGACGCCCTGAGGGAAGAACTTCAAGTCCTTTCCTACGACCAATGGAAACGAGACCACGAACGCTTCGACCGCGAACGGCACGTGCTGCAAGTGGTAGCTGTGGATCATATACTACAGGCTGCGGATGTGGCTTTCATCCGGGAAGAGGAATTGGCGGCTCTGGAGTCGTGCTTCAGGCCTTACGCCGATTCCGTGACCGCGCCATTGGCAAGAGCCCGCATGAGGCCCGAGCGCTGCATTCGAGTGCTCTTGCTCAAAGACATACGCGAGCTCGATCTGGAAGGATTCGGGACTTCGCTGTGGGAGGAAAGCGGGTATGTCTTTCTCGTAGGACCGGACGCCAAAGAGACCGTCCGAAAGCGGTTTCCCGAGTTCGAGGAACAGGGCCGACTCTGGGATTTCGATCCGGCCGGCCAACATTTGTCCTCGATCCTTCCCGGTATCGCCGGCGCCTGCAAGCAGCGAGCCTCCGAACCGGCTTCTCTGGTGCTGCAAGCACCCTATTTTTTTCTCTGTTCCGACGACGTGTCCAAACCAGGATTTCATCCGGGCCCTGGGTTTTCCGGAATGACGCTTCTGGCCAACAACTACAGTGACGGAGGACTCAAGATCAAGGCATGCAAGCCCGTCCTGAACCGCTCGTACGCCCACCTCACGAGGCTCGCCCCACAATATCTGGAAGACTGCCCGTTTCTGCACAAGCGGGACAATATCCATGTAGCGGATCTGTCGTTTATTCCGGAGAAGTATCGGCTGGACGCGAAGCGCGCCGAAGCCATTTTCCGAGTATGCCTGAGGGATTGGCTGGCAGCCGTCGAGGAGACGCCAAACCAGGAAGAAAGCGGCGAATCGAAGGGCGGCTCCGGCGCCTGCTGACCCTTCCTCGCAGGACCGTGCTGTGGCGGCCAAGGCGAGCCAAGTCGAAGCCCGGGCCAGACAGGAGGCGCTGTACTGAAACTGGAGGAACGGAAATCCGGTCTCGGGCGCGAACCAGGAGATATCGAAGGGATTTCGGAGACGCAGGCAGGGGAGCGACAGTCTCAGGGAGCCGCCCCTGATCGAACAGCGAGAAGTGGAGATCTCGACCTGTATGCCTGAGTCTGCGGCTTTCTTTCTGCCGAACCCGGTGGTTTCCTTGTGAGCGCCTTCTTCGCAGGGGCTGAAAAGAAACGAAACGGTGGGAGTGCAACGTCCCACCGTTTTCTGTCATCTCAGATCGGGAAAGGTCAGCGCGATGTCGGCGGTCACGGCGCCTGAAGGCAGATCCACCGTAACCGTGCCGTGGGTGCTGTCCTGAAAATTGATATTTATACCGAATCCCTGATTTCCCACGTCGTTGGCCTGGCTGAAACCATCGGCAATATTCGAATCCAGAAAGGCCACCAGGTTGACACCGTCCTGGGTGGCGACTGCAATGGCGGACGCGGCCTGGTATTTCTGAATGTAGATGCTGAGCGGGGGATCGCTGCTCTGCCAGATGCCGTTCGTGGGAATGATGGACGCTCCCCCGGGAAATACATGGATGAGTACTACCTTTTCAGCATTAAAATATACTTCCACCGGCTGCGAAAGGTCCACCTCGTCTCCGGCGGATGGTATAACCAGGAACGTTTCATCGGCCGTGATGGATTCGCATACGCTTTCCCCGCCTTCCTCTCTGTAGATTCGGTTTGATCCTCCGTCGAACCCTCCCGTCGTATCGCTCTGGATCACATTAAACGAGCTGGGACATGCAAAATAATCGTCGCCGGTGACGATTTCATAACGCACATACATTTTGCCGTCCTGGGTCCACACGAACAGATCCGCTACATCTCCGAACCGTTCGATGCGAACGGGCGTGACGTTTGCCGGGGCATCCGGTAGCTGCGCCCATAACGGGTAGGGGAATAGCAAAGCCGTTGCCGCAATCAAGAGGAACAGTTTGTACATAACCAACCTCCTTTACGAATTTAAGTTTGAAAAGAATAGCGCTCTACCTATGCGTTGGAGACGCAAGGTTGTTGTGTTGGAAATGCAGGATTGTTCTATATTAAGGAAATGAGCGCGAAGTCTCAGGCTGGGCCTGTCGGGTAAATCGATGCTATTCGATAACGGCTGCTGTTCCCGCATCCAACCCATTGCGTGTTTGTGTTTGAAGGCGATGTCAGAAAAGCTCGGGTCCTCCGACCTCCGCCACGTCGCTCACGAGAAACGCTGTTGCGCCTATGAGCCGGTTTACGGGCGGAAGGCCGAGGGAATCGATCCTATAAAAGAGTCCGCCGAAAGCCGGACGGGCCGCCTAAAGTTCTCCCACCGAGAACTCTTCGTACCGAGTCGGCCGTGACAAGTAAGCGTTCAATTCCTCTTCCAAGGCGTTTCGAGCCTTATTGTCCGTCCAATCCAGCCAGTTTCCGATGTTGTTCCATGTGCTGACCACAATCACATGATTGGGGTTACGATTGGAAACCAGCGTTTCTCCGGAAATATACCCCCGATGTTCCATGGCCTTTGCCCGCAATTTGCGAATAAGTTCCAGAGCAACTTCTTTTCCTTCCTGTTTCAATTCCCGGTCAATAATAACTTTAACGGCCATCGCATTCTCCCGTGAAAAGGCTGATAGGTTGCGGTAATCTCGCTCAAATTCTACTTGCTCGCGGCGACAAGGGTCAAGACACAATTCATCCGGTTTCGAAAAACGTTCGGGTGAGTTCGATGCATTTCGATCGGACGGCCTGCGCCGGGGTTGCACTTTTGGCGTGACCCGTTCCTTGCAAATGCATTATTAATCCATTTTTGGGTTAAATTCATGAGGGGGATACAGGTGAGAACCTTCGGGACATTCGAGCCGCTTCGGGGAGAAGTCGTCGGGCTAACGTTTGGTTCGAGTGGGCTTTTCGGACATCTCTCGAGGCCATCGGCCGCCCATGGCTCCGCCGGATTTTCCGCCAGGGAGATAGAGCAGGGACAATGAAAAAACGACCCGCGGTGATGAACGGCGTCTGGTTCTTCCTCGTTCTGGTATCCATCATGGTGGCCGCCTACACGGGCAAGATGCGGGAAGTTGTGGACGCCTCCTTTGAATCGGCCAAAGGCGCCGTAACCTTGGCTATCGGGCTCGTGGGAGCCATGGCCCTGTGGCTGGGCCTGATGAAGATCGCCGAAAAGGGAGGCCTCATGCTGCTGGTGGCAAGGGCCATTCGTCCCGCTATGGTCCATTTGTTTCCCCGGATTCCTCCCGAGCATCCCGCCATGAGCGCCATGGTGATGAACATCAGCGCGAATGCGCTCGGGTTGGGAAATGCAGCCACGCCCATGGGGCTGAAAGCCATGATGGAACTGGATCGTCTGAATCCCGTGAAAGGGCGCGCCACCGACGCCATGTGCATGTTCCTGGCCATCAACACCTCCAACGTGACGCTACTTCCTCTGGGGGTGATAGCAGTACGCGCATCCGCGGGGAGCGCAGAACCCGCGTCCATCCTCGTACCGACCCTGCTTGCCACCCTTTGTTCCACGGCTGTCGCCATTTTAGCGGCCCGGTTTCTGGCTAAGACCTCGAAGGATCCGGATCCGGACTCCTTGTACGTCGAGTCCGGCGTCTCAGATGCGGCTGGGCCATCGTCGTCACCCCCCGCGGAGGCCAATTCGTCGGCGCACTCCTCGGACGAGGAAGCCGCGGAGCATTCCCGACCCGGGCCGGTGGGACGGTGGATGTGTTGGGGATTCGTGGCGGCGTTCCTGGCGGGCCTTCTGCTCCGGTTCGTGCAAGCGGATTCCATGTTGGAAGCTGGAAAGGAAGTGATTTCCTTCTGGCTGTTACCTGCCATCATGGGCGCTTTGGTGGTGTTCGGGTATCTGCGTGGGGTGGGAGTCTATGAAGCGGCCACCGAAGGCGCCAAAGAAGGATTCCAGGTGGCTGTTCGCATCATTCCTTTTCTCGTGATGATCCTCGTGGCCATTGCCATGTTTCGTGCTTCCGGCGCTTTCGACATCATGGTGCGAATACTCACCCCCGGCATTTCTCTGATCGGCATGCCGGCGGAGGCTTTGCCCATGGCGCTCATGCGCCCCTTGTCCGGGAGCGGAGCGTTCGGCATCATGAGCGAGGTGGTAAGTCAGGCTCCCGACAGCTTCAGCGCATTCTTGGTGTCGACGATGCAAGGAAGCACGGAGACTACGTTCTATGTCCTGGCGGTTTATTTCGGATCCGTGAGCATCACCCGGACGCGGCATGCGTTATCCGCGGCCCTTCTTGCGGACGCGGCAGGCATATTGGGGGCATTGGCTTTTTGTCACCTCTTTTACTGAGCGCGCCAGGGCTTTGGGACGGCTGCAATTTCGGAATAGGGTGATCCGGTCGGCCAAACCGCGATTACAGGAGTTCCTGGTTGAGCTTCGATGACGAAGATGAAAAAGAGGAAAGGGAGGATCTACCAGAAGCGCGTATAAACACGTTCCGGGTAAAAAGAAGCGGCGCGGGTATTGACATGATGGACATGAACATCTATGCTTCGTATCTTAAAAATCTGCAGTCACGGCCTTTCGCGCAGGATTCACTATCGCGTTATTCAATCGAACCCAGCCTCGATGACTCGATGAAGAGGTCGTTTTGTCCGAGCGTGTTCGTGAAAAAAAGAGCAAGAACGGCTCCGGGGCCACATTGTTGATTGTGTTGGATCCGAACGGGAGCCGTTTTTCCCCCCGTAATCAATCCTGCAACGGGAAATGAGCCGGAGGTCGACAGAGACTTGGAGGTCAAAGATGTTTGAGATTTTACGACGACAGGAATTGGCCGAGGGGACCGTAGTGATGAACGAAATTGCGGCCCCTCGAATTGCCGCAAAAGCAAAGCCGGGCCAGTTCGTGATTATTAAAGCGAACGAGACCGGAGAACGGATTCCGCTGACCATGGCTGACACGGATCCGAAACACGGAACCATTACCATTTACTATCAGGTCGTGGGCAAATCCACGGCTATGTTTAAGCAGATGGGTATCGGGGAACGGTTTCAGGATGTGATCGGTCCTTTAGGAAAAGCTACCCATCTCGAAAAGATCGGGAACGTGGTTTGTGTGGGAGGCGGAACCGGCGTGGCCGTGCTCCATCCTATTACTCGAGGTCTGAAGGAGGTCGGAAACCACGTGACCGCCATTATCGGCGCCCGTAACAAAGACCTGCTGATCCTCGAGGATAAAATGAGAATCGCTTCCAACGATCTCAGAGTATGTACGGATGACGGCAGTTACGGACATCCCGGTTTTGTTTCCGACGTGCTCCGCGAGATCCTGCAAAAAGATGATATTAAGCTGGTGGTAGCCATCGGTCCGGTAATCATGATGAAGGTGATCTGCAACATGACGGCGCAATTCGGCGTACCGACATTGGTGAGTTTAAACCCCATCATGGTAGACGGCACGGGAATGTGCGGCTGCTGCCGAGTTACCGTTGATCACCAGACGAAGTTCGCCTGTGTGGACGGCCCGGAATTTGACGGACACAAAGTGGATTTCAGCGAGCTGATGCAGCGACTGGCTGCATATCGGGAAGACGAGAAGCGGGCCATGGAAAAATACCGCTGCGAGTGCAAAGTAGGATAGGATGCCGCTGCGCTTTTTACCAATTCGAAGAGGTTCGAACAGGCGACCGTTGTGATGCTCCTGCTCAGCCTTCAGGAGGAATATAGATGGCGAAAAAAGACGAAGATAAGACCAGCCGAGTACTCATGCCGGAACAGGAGCCGAAGGTACGGGCACGAAATTTTGAGGAAGTACCAATGGGTTACCGGCCCGAAATGGCTATGGAGGAGGCAAAACGATGCCTCCAGTGCAAAAAGCCACAGTGCATAATGGGCTGCCCAGTGCACATTGACATACCCGGATTTATTAAACTCGTTCAAGAGGGAAACTTCACCAGAGCGATTCGGCATATCTGGGAGCAAAATGCGCTTCCCGCGGTTTGTGGGCGAGTGTGCCCTCAAGAGAGCCAGTGCGAGGGCGAATGTATTTTAGGAAAGAAAGGGGAACCCGTCGCCATTGGAAACCTGGAACGATTCGCCGCCGACTATGAGAGGTCCTATGGTACGGGCGAGCTGCCTCCAATTGCCCCTCCCACGGGAAAGCGAGTCGCAGTGGTTGGATCCGGTCCTTCGGGACTTACCGTCGCGGGAGACCTCATACGAAAGGGGCATTCGGTCACGGTGTTCGAAGCCTTCCACAAGCCCGGCGGCGTGCTCGTGTATGGTATTCCGGAGTTTCGACTTCCCAAAGAGATCGTATATTCCGAAGTCAATTTCCTGGAGCGCTTGGGCGGGAAAGTGGAATGCAACCAGGTAGTGGGACGTTCCATTAGCGTGGAAGAGCTTTTTGAAGACGGGTATGACGCTGTTTACGTCGGCGTTGGAGCGGGCTTGCCGAAATTCATGAACGTCCCGGGGGAGAACCTTATCGGCATCTATTCCGCCAACGAGTACCTCACCCGTTCCAACCTGATGAAAGCCTACCTGTTTCCGGATTACGACACGCCCATAGCTCTGGGGAAAGACGTGGTGGTGTTTGGGGCGGGAAACGTGGCCATGGACTCCGCGCGCACCGCGATGCGATTGGGTGCGGATCGGGTGAGGATCGTCTACCGCCGTTCGAGGGAAGAAATGCCCGCCAGAATTGCGGAAATCCATCATGCGGAGGAAGAGGGAATCGAGTTTCACCTGCTCACCGCTCCGGCTCGTTTCGTCGGTGACGAGCGTGGTCGGGTTATCGGAGTGGAATGCCTCAAAATGGGGCTTGGAGAGCCGGACGAATCGGGACGCCGGAGACCCGTGCCGATCGAGGGTTCCAAATTCCAGTTGGATTGCGATCTGGCCGTAATTTCCGTCGGGGCGGGAGCCAATCCGCTTCTGACCCAGAGTACGAAAGGGTTGAAGACAAACAAAGGGGGATACATCCTGGCCGATCCGAAGACCGGAAAGACAAGCCGTAAAGGCGTATGGGCCGGAGGCGATATCGTTACGGGGCAGGCTACCGTAATCCTGGCTATGGGGGCCGGTCGCATTGCCTCCGACTCGATCCATGACTATCTGACATTGGGCTGGTGAGGACATCGAGCCGATTCGACGCGGACCCGACAGAGGATTTCCCGGAGCTTCCACCCCACAGCAGAAATTCCGGCGGCCTCAGAAGGTCTTGATTTCCTGCTGAGGATTGCTTACCATACTAGAAAAAGGGGAGTAATGGCCTTATGCCTTCCCCAATCTCCTTTTCCCCCGCTTATGGCTTTGGAAGGCGGCATAGCGGGGGTTTTTTTCTTCGTGGTTCGTATAGGAACGTCCCTCCATCGATGATCTAGCTACTCGCTGTCTTTGAGCACGCTCCCCGGATCCGTTCGTAATTTCTCGAGCTTGTTCTCGAACGAGGGTCCCAGATCCACACCCATCTCCTGCGCTCGTTTTTTCGCATGGAGACCGATGTTTCGCGAATCCTTATAAAACGTGTCGGACTTGGAAGCCCGGGGATCATATTGCGCGAGCCGATCGGACTCGGATACGTGAAAAGTCACTCTCGAAATGAGCTTTTTCAAGCGCTTTCCGCCGCAATTTGTGCAGGTTAGGTTACCTTCCTCTTCCATACGCAGAACCAGGACCGAAAACTCCCATTTGCACTCCTGGCATTGATATTCGTATATAGGCATGTGAATACCTCAGTCGCAAGGTTGTTCTGAAACGATTCGCCGCGAGAAGATGGACCCCCTCACCGTTCCCGTGACGGCATCCCCATTTTCGCATAGCAAAGCGGATCTTCCTTGTCAACGAATGACGAACATGGGATCATCGGTCTGGCCCTTGAAAGTTCCCCTTTATGGCTTTATTCTGTGGTCGGCCTGGAATGCCGGCGCGATTCGAAGGATCGGCCGTTCATGGAGGGACGGAGGCATAAGATCGATGGTGGAGCAGGTAGCGGCGTGTTTGGAAATTCAAACCTCCGAATACATTCTGGAGCAGATCCGGAAGTACGCGGATGAAATCGTTCCACCGGGGAAACTGCGTGTTGTTACGGATACAAGCGACTATTTCAAGGTGGATTATAACGACGTGGTTTCAGTGGGAGAAGATCTGCTTCTGATTCGAGGCCACGCCCGGGAAGGCCGATTCGGATTGGACGACGAGCCGAAGTTCTGGGTCAAACGGGCCGTGGATCTAAAGACGGGACGAAAGAAGATACTGAAACTCGCTTTTTTTGAGCGATTCGAGGGAAGGATAGGGGAGGTCAAATTCTGGTTTTTTAGGAGTCCAAAGAAAGAGGGACGAATACTCCGGGCCGTAAAAGGTCATCCGCACTTCATGCAAGGGTACGCTGTAAGCGATGAAAAAGGGAACGTATTGAGGGTATTGGACCTCGTAGAGGGAGGCCCTCTGTCCTCTCTGATCTCCCGATTGAAAGAAGACCACGAAACCTATTTCTACACGCGCCTGCCCGAGATACTCGACCGGCTTTTTGAAGCCTACGAAGCCATTGGATTCCTGCATGATTGCCGAGAGCTACATGGTGATATTCGACGGGACCATATTCTAGTCGATCGGCTTACGGGACGATTCGTTTGGATCGATTTCGACTATGCCTATCAGACCGAGACGAATCCCATAGGGTTCGATCTGTACGGACTCGGAAACGTACTCTCCTACGTGGTCGGTAAAGGAGACGTCACCGTTCAGGATCTTCGGAGTAAACGTGCCGACGTGTTGGATAGCCTGACGGAGAGTGACATGAATATCGTCTGGGCAAACAGGGTGATGAATCTGGCCAAAGTGTTTCCCTACATTCCGGATTCTTTAAATAACGTCCTGATGCATTTCGCCGTGGGAGCCGAGGTATTCTACGATTCTGTGACGGAGTTGGTTGAGGATATTAGAACGTTCCGAGACACAATGTACAAACTGTAAAAGGGAGCCCCTTGGATTATGGACGTTGCCAGAAAGATCCTGCTGTGCATAGACGAGTCGGAGAACGCCGAGCGCGCGGTCCATTACCTTGGCCGCTTTTTGCTCGGCGCTCCCGGTTATCGCATTACCATACTCAGCATCGTGGACGAGCCTTCGGAAGATTTCTTCAAGGACGACAGGGATCGGGAAGACTTTATCAACAAGAAACAGAAGAAGGTGGACGAGTGCCTGGAAAAGGCCCGCCGCACTCTTCTTGACTACGGCTTTGATCCGTCTGCGATTCGCATTCAGACCTACGTCAAAGAGTGTTCTAACATGGCCCAATGCATACTTGACCACCGCGCGCAAGAAGACTATGGTACGTTGGTGCTGGGACGCCGCGGCATCAGCAAGTCGGAGGAGTTTCTGTTTGGCAGTATATCCAACAAAATCATTCACTACGCCAAGAACTGCACCATTTGGGTGGTCAATTAGCTCCTTGGAGTACGTGTCATTATGAATGGACCGGTGTGTATTCATCAGCTTTTGCGCGACTGAAAATGCGATCTCCGATTGGAGGACGAGTTCCAACGCATCGCCTCCGATCGGAAGTCCGGGAGTAACTGGATGGAGGAGACAAAGAAACCGAAGACTCTCAAAGCATTCAAGCGAGGCGAGGGCATCGAAGAGCAGGTTCTGTTCGACGACGAGTTCAATTGGGATGTGGTTTACGACGAATCGAGCGCTCGTTCACATGAAAAAGCGGCCGAATTGGATCGGATCGAACTGGACAAGATGTCCCTTGACGAGTCCGCACGGACCCGGCCTGACGAGTCCGGAAGCGGAGCGCCGTCAGCCGACGGCGCCGGACCGTCCGAGTTTGATGCTGATGGAGCCAAAACAGAACGGCCGAAGAGAACCATCCTTTTCATGGCGGTTGCGGGCGTTGCGTTGCTTGCATCCGTCGGGGGCGGATACGTGGCTTACCATAAATTATTTCCGAAGCAAACCGTGGAGGCTCCCACCGCGCATACCTATACCGCGAGTATCCGCCTTTGGGAAGAAGGTCCCCTCGAGCTCGAGCCTTTCGTGATCCCCACTCGCGTCTCCCAAAAGCGGAAATTCGTGCTGATCCATGTGTTCTTGTCCGTTAACCCTTCCCTGAAGGACCGATTGGAAGCCCGCCTGCCCGAAGTGCGGAACATGATCTTCGAAAGCCTGAAAACGGCCTGGGCTGAGCGCACCCCGAGACTCAAAGTCCAGCAGCTCATCGATAGCATCAACCGCATGGTTGATGCGCCGGTTGTGCAAAAACTGGTGTATGAAGAGCGACAGGAAGATCAGGGAGGAGATTCACCCGTTGCCAGGTCCTCCGAGTGAAGCATGAGGCCTGACGGCGCCCGTCCGATAAACCAACCGGCCCAACCGTCTGTTTCACTCTGGTGCGGAATCCTGCGCCTTACGAACAACACGAAGAATCCCTCTGGCGACCAAAGGCGATTGGTCCATTCGAGAGCCCTTTAACCACGCCGTAAATATCAATGTTTCCGGTTCCCCGCCATCAAAAGAAGCGGCCACCTCTTCAGCGGAGAAGCACACCTTCAGCATGGAAGAAGACGCCGGTTCCGGGGTCTGGTCCAAGCAATATTCCGGATTCGGTTTAATCGAAGAGTGGGAAAAAGCCAGCTCCAACGAATTCCTATCGGTCGCCGCCACTTCTTCGGGAGAATCAAGTTCCACGGTGCATACCAGCGCAAGGCCGGATTCCAGGGGCAGGGTGAGAACCTGAGGCTCGAAACGCATCGAATATATTTTAGTCCGTTCGGGCGTCTTAGGTATCGCAGGGGCTGGTTCCTCCTCGGAGATTGACGCAGAAGGCGGCAGGTACGCCGCCAGAAGTCCTTCTATGTTGGCCAAGGACTCTGAAATAAGGCTGAGCTGGGCTTGGACCACTTCCTGCTGACGCCGGATCTCCGCGAGATCGTCATAGACGGAAGAGAACTGGGTATCGAGCATGGCGATGTCCGGCTCGTTCAGGGCGGTTAAATCAGGTACGTCAATCGAGGAAGAAAACTGCCCGCCCATGTAGAGTGAGCCGTACCCGTGGTAAGTCCCTGTTTTCTGAGCGGTCACGCGCAGAACAATTACATCGCCGGCCTTAGCTTGAACTCCGGACCCTCCTTGGGATCCTGTGAACAGATCCGTTCCACGAGAGACACCGAGCCCTTTCGGCCACGAAGCCAATGTCACTTCTTCTCCGCCCGCTTCCAATACAATCTCAACGGACGCGGCTGCATCGGCTCGGGAAAAATTCTGTGCGTAAATATTGAAGCCAAAAGAGCCGGAGCCCATGCCGCCGGTCAAGATCTTTCGCCATTCCCTGGGACTATTGAGGCGTAAAGGCATTTTGACCACGCTGCGCGCCTTTGGGATTTCCTCCAGATATCCGTCGGGAGTCAGATAGAGGCGCGTGGCGTGGGCATTCGAGAAATACGCCAACGACAGGATGAAGAGCAGAAGCACGACATGGGCCGGGTAAAACGGCTTAAGGCGTCGACGTTGCACGGGCGTTGCAGGGATGTTGCACATGAAGTACTCCGTTGATCGCGCTCGCTTGAATAGGTGTCTGCGTATCATAACACGGGCCAAAAAGAAAGAAAAGGGGAGGAATGCTCCTTAGGACCAATGGGGGCAAATCCGCGTTTTCTTTCTTCCGGAGTTGCCGGTTCTCTGTCGCCGGCGATCTCCCTCAAAAGGAAGCGCTTTGTGTTAAAGCGGTAAATCTGATAAAGATGAGTTCATTATGGATCGAACAGCGTACCTGCTTTCACAGAAGCAACACGGGCGTCCCGTGATCGGCGTTTTCCCGGCTCAATATCCTAAAGAAATCCTGTGGGCCTTCGGCCTCGTTCCGGCGGAAATCTGGGACCCGAAGCTCCGCACTACGGAGGCCGGCCAACATCTTCAACCCTACACCTGCTCCGTCGCGCGGCTGGGGCTCGAGCTGGTTCTGCAGGGCAAATGCGATTTCGTGAGCGGGTTTCTGTTTCCGCATACCTGCGATTCCATACAGAACCTAGGTTCCATGATACATGATTTCGTGAGACCGGAGGTTCCGTGTCACTTCTTCTATCATCCTAAAGCCCCCTACGGGCCCCATTCCAATACCTATTATATGGAACAGCTCCGGAAACTGGTCCTTGAACTGGGGCGGTTCTACGGTCCTTTGGACCGGGACAATCTACATTCGGCCCTCGTGTCGAGCAACCGGGTGAGGAAAGCTCAACTGGAGTTACGGGAGCTTCGGGCTAAAAGTCGGCTGCCGGTTTCCAATGTCGAGTATTACCGCGTGCTTCGTCTGGGAGAATTCCTGCTTCCCGAGGACTACCTTCGCGAATTGGAAGTGCTGAAGCTACAAGCTTCCGACAGCGCCAAAGGCTTGAAGAAAGTGGTGGTATCCGGAGTACTACCGAACCCTGAAGGACTACTTGAGATTTTGGATGGAATAGGTCTTCACATAGCCGCTGATGACTTCTTGTCCATTGGCCGTCGATGGAGTCCTTTCCTGGACACTTCTCTGGAAGATCCTTTCGAAAGCCTGGCAAAATCCTACTTCTCCATGCCCCCTTGCAGCACCAAAGGCTCCAGCGTCGAGGATCGTTTGGCCCATCAGGTCGAGCTTGTAGAAGTGACAGGGGCGAAGGCCGTCATCTTTTGGATCACCAAGTTCTGCGAGACCGAGCTTTTCGATGTACCGTTCCTGATGAAAGAACTGAAAGACAGGGGCATCGAGGGTCTTTCCGTTGAGACCGAACTCCACCAGAGTACTTTCGGGCAGCTAGTGACTCGCCTGGAAGCATTCAGTGAGCTCCTGGCCTAGCCCTAGATACGGTGACGAAAAAACTCCTCCCAATAGCGCTTCCGCCGGTCAAAGAAAGTTGATTGGATCCATGACTCTTTTCCCGTCGTTAAAATACCGATTCGTAAAGGACGTCGCTGCTCCTATTGCCATGTCCTTGCGCCGCAAACGTCAGAAGGCGAGCAAGCCCAATCCGTTTCTAGGCCCGCCGCTTCGCTGCTCCGGACGGCTCAAACAGATCATGATGCGTCACTATTTCCTTGCGCGGAGCGCCAAGGGAGCCCGACCCATTGCGTGGGTGACGAGCGGGGCTCCGGTGGAAATGCTCCGCGCGTTGGATTTCTACACGTTGTATCCTGAAAATCATGGGGCCCTCTGCGGCGCAACGAGGATGGCTCCCGAGATGTGCGGTCTGGCCGAAGAAAAGGGATTCTCCCGCGATTTGTGCTCGTATGCTAGGACCGATCTGGGGCACGTGTTTTCCGGCCTGACCCCTGCCGGGAAGTTGCCCAAACCGGACGTGCTGTTCTGTTCGAACAACATTTGCCAGACCGTGCAGTACTGGTACAAACAGTTGGCCTATGTCTGGAGAATTCCCCTGATCCTGTTTGACACCCCTTTTATCACGGGTGATGAGATCAGTGACGTTGACGTCAGGTACATGGCCGACCAGCTTCGCGATATGATTCCGGATTTGGAACGTGTAGCACGGAAGAGTTTCGACATGGAGCGGTTTAAAGAAGTACTCCGGCTTTCCAAGGAAGCATCGCTCACGTGGGGTCGCATTCTCGAGACGATGAAAGCGCGACCTGCACCCATGACCATATTCGACGCGTTCGTGCATATGGCGCCCATTGTTTCTTTGCGTGGATTGCCGGTGACGTTGCGTTATTACCGGACCTTGTTAGCCGAATTAATGGAGCGGGTGGATCTTGGGATTGGGGGCATAGCGAGGGAAGAGCGCCGCCTCATGTGGGACAATATTGCGATCTGGTTCAAACTCAAGGACTTCTCTGCGCTCTTCGCCGAGCAAGGGTACAATTTCGTGTGTGCGACTTACACCAACGCCTGGGTTGAAACCACGCCCTTGATCAACTTTGAGGAACCCGTCTTCGACTCGATGGCAAAGACGTACGGACTTGTGATTCTGAATCGGGGGTTGGGTCACAGGCTGAATTTGATGGAGCGGATGATTCGGGAATACCAGGTCGACGGGCTGGTGATCCACTCGGATCGAAGCTGCAAACCGTACTCGGTCGGCCAATACGATCTCCAACGAATATTGGAGGAGCGTTGCGGCATTAAGACGGTAGTCATCGAAGCCGACATGGCGGATTCCCGTTCTTACTCGGAAGAACAGGTCAAAACCAGGTTACAGGCGTTCTTTGAAGTCTGATCTCGACGATTCGCTTACAATATTCGTTGCACCCGGTAACCGCTCCGCAGCATTCGATCAACGACCTCCTGGGCGTGCTCGGGGCCGCGCGTCTCGAGGTTCAATTCGACGCGGGACACCTGAATAGGATTTTGAAGCGCCAGTCGATCATGGACGATGTGAAGGATATTGGCCTTTTCGTCGGCCACGATTCCGAGGAGATTCCAGAGAGCACCCGGTACGTCCGGCAGATTTACCTCAATGCGAATAAGGCGTCCCATCCGGATGGCGCCCCGCTGCAAAATCCGGTCGATGGTGTTCGTTTCGATATTCCCACCGCTCAAAATGAGGATATAGCGCCTTGCCCGAGTATGGAGTTTGTTCTCCATCAGAGCGGCCAGAGGCACGGCGCCGGCTCCCTCAGCCACCAGGCTCGCGCGATCGATCAAAGTGAGAATGGCTCCGGCTATCGCTTCCTCACCGACCGAAACCATCTCATCCACCAGTTCCCGGATAATGGGAAACGTGAGTTCGCCTGGCTTCTTCACCGCGATGCCGTCAGCCAGAGTAGGCGAAGCTTCCGTGAACGTGGGTCGGCTTTCCTCGAGGGAGCGTATGGCTGAAGGGCAGTTTTCCGCTTGAACACCAACGATGCGGATGTTCGGGTTGAGCGCTTTTGCGGCAAGGGAGATGCCGGAAATGAGTCCGCCTCCGCCAACGGGCACGACAACAACGGTGTCATCTTCCAACTCGTGTTCCAATTCAAGCCCAATGGTTCCCTGACCCGCAATGACATAAGGGTCGTTAAACGCGGAGACCAGAATTTTGCCGGTTTCCTCGGAGATCTTGGTCGCTCGAGCGAAAGCATCATCGTAAAAAGTGCCGTGAAGAACGATTTCAGGCCCATATTCCTTAACGGCCATCAGCTTGCGCAGGGATACGTCCTCCGGCATGACGATGGTCGCGTCGATGCCCAGCTTAGACGCGGCCCAGGCTACCCCCTGGGCATGATTGCCCGCCGAGGCCGCGACCACCCCCACTCTTCGCTCGTGCTCGTTTAAGCAGGCCAAGCGATAATAGGCTCCACGAACCTTAAAGGACCCTGTTTCCTGAAGGCTTTCCAGCTTGAGAAAGATCTGTGCGCCCACGTCCCGGCTCAGGACCTGGGAATGGATCAACGGAGAAGGCGATATGACGGTCTGAAGGACCCGCCACGCCGCACGCGCATGATCGACAGAAGGTCTCATTAGGATATCCGCCAAGACGGGACCCCTGGAACCGTGTCGGGAACGGCCCCTTGTCCCGTTTTTTCGCATATATGGTTTCTTTTCCCAGCACTATCGAGAGTTACAGTTCCAGTATGCGCTTCAAATCTTTCGGGTCCAGCCGGTAGGGGCTTCCCTTTCCCTCATAGAATCCGTGTTCGCCGATGAGATGTATGGAGAGTTCGGTCCAGACCAGTTTTTCACCTGTCTTGATGTTTTCCAACCGAGCGAATCCCTTTTGGTAAAGGCCCGGGTGAGGCCACGGACACGGTAGCTTTCCTCGTATTTCATGCACTTCCACAAAGAATTTATCGTCCACAAGCTCGGGGTCGCCCCAGCCGCCGCGGGCGGCTTCGGTGAGAGATCTCAACCGTTCCGCGATCCCTATGTGAGTAAGTCCCAGTGCGTGAACCGTCCCTTGGTCTTCCGTCAGAATCTGGACCAGTTTGCGGTCGTCTTCGCCCAGAAAACCGTGGCAATAGGTGGGACAGGGTCGCAGCCTATGTTCGATGTCATCCAGCATCGGGCTCTGTATTATGGGATACCGTGTCATGATCCCCTCCTGACCGGGAACCGTTAGGCGTACTTGTCATAGAATATTCTGTCACGGGGGACGCCCGATTCCAGAGCAAGTTTCTCAACGGCTTCCACCATGGCAGGGTTACCGCATACGTAAACTTCAGTGTTCTCCCCGCTCTCTAATCTATCCTTCAACACATCCGTCACCCGACCTTTTCTGCCGTTCCATCGGTCTTCTTCCACAGGTCTGGAAAGCGTTGTTATAATTTCGAGGGACGGGATACGTTGACCCAGCTCTTCCAGTTCCTCGATATAAAAAAGGTCATTTCGGGTCCGATCGCCGAAAATCACAGTGGTCTTCCTTTGAATTCCTTCGTCCGCTATTTTGTAGAGCAGAGACATGATCGGGGCCAGTCCGGAACCCGTGGCGATCATAAAAACGTCTCGATCCGACTCTCCCAAATAGAAATCCCCGTATGGACCATTGAGCGTGATTTCGCTGCCTTCCTCCAGCAAATCGTGGAGGTACGTGGTGGCAATCCCCTCAGGCACTTTTGTGACAACCAGCGTCACTTCTTCCGGTTTACTTTCCGGTGAGGCAATGGAATAGGCTCTGTATACCGGTTCATCGCATCCTTCGTATTCGGGTATGTTCACCTGAAGGTACTGGCCGGCCTTGAAGGAGATGGCGCCCGGATCGAGCAGTTGGAAGCGGAATTCCTTGGTATCGGGCGTCAGGTCCCGAATCCCGGCCACCCGGACCTTGTATTCCTTTATTAAAAACAGCTCCGGGGGAATCTCGATCTTGACGTCGTTTCGAAGCTTGACCTGACACGACAACCGGACGTTATTCGCGATTTCTTCCGGATCGAGATAAGGTGTTTCCGTTGGAAGAAGAGGCCCGGCCCCTTCTAAGACCTTTATTTTACACAGTCCGCAGCTGCCCCGTCCACCGCAGGCCGACGGTATGAAAATACGCTGGTCGGTCAGAACCGACAGCAAGTTACCGCCGCCTTCAGCGACCAACTCTTTTTCTCCCCGATTGATGTTCACCCGGCATTCCCCGTAGTCGGCGAAATACGCATCCGCAGCTTCGAGGCACAAGGCGAGGAATCCAGCGAAGGCGCTCAAGGCGAGAAGTCCGAGGGCGATCTGGAGCATCAACTACCTCACTGGATTTGGATCATGCCGCTGAATCCCATGAACGCTAGGGCCATCAAGCCGGCGATGATAAGCGTAATGCCCGGACCTTCGAGCGGTTTTGGAATCGTGGCGTGGGCCAGCTTCTGTCGAATTCCGCCCATGGCCACGATGGCCAGGGTCCAACCGATCCCGCCCCCGGCGCCATAGGCTATGGAAGAGAGGAAGCTGTACTCCCTTATGATCATGAAGAGGCAGACCCCCAGAATAGCGCAATTCACCGTGATCAAAGGCAGGAATACTCCCAGAACTATATACAATACGGGAGAATAGCGCTCGATGATCATTTCCACCAGTTGGACAAATGCCGCGATGACGATGATGAACGCGATGTACCTGAATTGCGTCAAATTGGAGGGCACAAGTAGATAATAATACACCAGATAATTGAGGGCCGAGGTCCAGGTCATCACAAAAATCACGGCCAGGCCCAATCCCAGCGAGGATTTTACCTCCCTGGAAATGGCCAGAAACGAGCACATGCCCAGAAAATTGGTCAATAGAATATTGTTTGTGAAGATGGCCGCGAAAAAAATGACGAAAGCGGTCAAACCTACTTCCATGATGACTCCGTCAACTGGTGGTTTCGTCTTTCTGCAACTCTTTGCCTCCGATGGACCGGACCACCCAAATTATGATACCAAGCATAAAGAATGCACCCGGCGGCATGACCATGATGGTCCATCTGGTCCATTCGGACGGGATAAGCGGCACCCCGAAAATACTGCCGAAGCCCGCCGCCTCTCGAAAAAACGCCACCGCGAGCAAAACCAGGGCGTATCCAACGCCGCTGGCAATACCGTCTACAAAGGAGGGCCACACCGGGTTATGGCGCGCAAAAGCTTCACACCGGCCCATGATAATACAGTTGGTGATGATGAGACCCACGTACGCGCCCAATGCCTCACTGATGTCCGGTAGATAGGCCTTCAACAGAATATCCACTATGATAACGTAGGAGGCGATGATCAGCGTCTGGACCATCATTCGAATGCGCGTGGGAGTGACGTTGCGCAATACGGAAACCGTGACGTTCGAAAGCGCCGTTACGAAAATAAGGCTCAAGCCCATGATCAGGGTGTTCAGCATCAGGTTGGTTACGGCCAGTGCGGAACAGATGCCCAGAATCTGGCGAAATACCGGATTGTCCGTCCAGAGGCCCTTGATGATGATGGCTTGACCCGTCAATTTGGCCATTGGATGAAACCTCCTCTACGTACAGACCTCATTTTGGTTCCGGAGGCAGTTGCGCCAGTAAGGGAAGATATCGATGCAGGCCCTCGTTAATGAGCCGCTCGACGGCCCTGCTGGTGCCGGTGGCGCCGGCAATGGCGTCCACTTCATGGGGGACCTTGGCCGTCCCCGGTGGTTTCAGCCGGAAATACGGCGCCGTTTCCCCTTGCATGTCTCCGATCTTCTTCCCTTTGAACTGGTCCATGAACCAGGATTCCGTGATGCGTCCGCCCAAGCCTGGTGTCTCCGTATGCTTGTAGAAGGCGATACCGAGCACCCGGTCCAACTTCGGACCGATACCCATCATTCCGTAGACCGGACCCCAGAATCCGGGACCGTGCAAGTCGATGGCGTATCCCTCAATACCATGGCCGTCTTCGGAGGTAGCGATGTAGATAGCGTTCCCATCCACCTCCTTCGATGCCACGCGTTTATTGAATATCTCGAGTGCCTGTCTATCGTCCGCCTCTGCCGGTAAGGAGATATCGAGAACCTGGAGAATGATTCTCTGGAGTTTGATTTTCTCGTTAACCGTTATGCGTTCCTCATTCAGTCCATGAATCAGGCTCACCACAGCCGTGAAAAACAGGGTCAGAAGAAACATATAGTAGATTGAAAAGCTTCGTATTTTCTTCATGACGCTTTGTTGTCCCGACCCTTCCACTCTCTTGCACCCACGTCCATCACCGCAGCGAATATGTTCATGAACAGCACTGAAAACATCACCCCCTCGGAGAAGCTGGAATATTGGCGAAATACCATGATCAGCGAGCCGATGATGAATCCATACACCCACTGGACGCTTTTGTTCTTGGGAGCAGTAATCGGTTCCGTGGCCACGAAAAAAGCGCCAAACAGGAAAGAGCCGGCGCAGATCCAGTACAACGGATTCGCGGTGTAAGTTCCCGCCAACAAACGCTCCAGTGGAATGGAACCGCCCTCACGTAGTACTTGCAGCGGAGTGGCGCCCGTCACTGCATCGACTGCCGGAGACCATTCAGCGAAGCCCCCCGGAGTACCCGGAAATGGATCGAACCACTGATTGGTCATCGCCATGGGAAAAGCTATGTAGATGAAACACCGTCCCACCATGGCAGGGTTGAATGCGTTGAACCCAAAACCGCCGAAAACCATTTTGCCGAAAACCACGGCAAACACGATTCCAACGGCCGCCATCCAGAACGGTATGTTCGGAGGCAGACTCAACACAAAAATCAGGCTGGTCACCAGAACGGCGGAAGTAATGGGTTTGCCCTGGCGTAAAGTGAAGCACCCCTCAGTAACGATTCCCAAAGCCGACACGAATAATGCCAGCACCAAGGCCCTAAGCCCGAACAGGTAGACAGCGCCGGCAAGGCAGGGAACAAGCCCGACCATCACGTGCACCATCATGGGCTGGACGAGAAATCGTTTCTTTTTCCCCGGCGGAGGAGTTGTTTTTGCCGGATCTTGTTCAACCGGAGTCGCTGCCTGTTCTTCTTGCGCCACAGTCTCGGTCACCCTCGGTTCTCGTAATTTGAATCAATAAGCCGCCTAGTTCGCCCGGAGTTAGTCTCCTGAAGACATTTCCTGGGTTTTCTTGGGTAAAACATGAGTGGCGCGGCCTAGAAAGATGTCGGCCACTTCGCCTTCCGTTTCCGAAAGGGTTGGATGCGCGTGAACGCTCAAGGCCACGTCTTCCGCGAGAGCACCCATTTCCACGGCAAGAACGGCTTCGGCGATCAGGCCTTCCGCTTGTCTACCTACCGCGCCCACGCCCAGGATTCGTTGCGTGTCGGGATCGAAGATCATTTTGGTAAGTCCTAGGGGAGCGTCCATACTCAGGGCGCGACCGGAGAACTTCCACGGGAATCGAGTCACCTTGATCGGCCGGCCTTCCGCTCGGGCCTGTTCCTCGGTCAATCCGCACCAGGCGATTTGAGGGTTGGTGTATACGATGGCTGGAATGGCTCGAGCATCGAAGGCCGATGGTCGCCCGGCAATCACTTCCGCGGCCACCTTGCCTTCATGCATCGCTTTGTGGGCGAGCATGTAGCCTCCCACCACGTCGCCAACGGCAAAGATCCTCGGGTCCGAGGTTCGTTGCTGTTCATCCACTTGCACATACCCTCGCTTGTTGATCCTCACTTGCGTATTTTCGAGCCCTAAATCATTCGAGTTCGGATCGCGTCCCACAGCCACCAGTATCCGCTCGAATCGCTGTTTCGAAGGTTCGATCTCGCCCTCCATGGTGACTTCCACATGATCTTTTTCTTCTCTTACCGATGTCACCTTTGTATTGAAATGGATGGAGTGGAAGATCTCGCCCAGCCTACGTTTCAGGGGAGCTGTAAGATCGGGGTCCGCGGCGCGCACCATACGCTCGCGATGCACGATGAGGGTGACTTTGGATCCAAGAGCCGCATAAACGGATCCCATTTCCAGGGCTACGTAACCTGCGCCCACGACCAAGAGCGACTCGGGGATATCTCTCAAGTCCAAAGCAAGTGTGGAGTCCATCACCCGGCCCTCTTTTCCGAATTCGAGGTGCGGCAGCGAACTCGGTCTGGATCCGGTGCATAGGATGGCGTGTTTGAATTTAATATGACTGATTTGGGATTCGGAGAGACGGCAGTGATCTGGACTCTCGAAAACGGCTCGTCCCTGTAAGTATTGAACGCCCCGTTTCTCACACAAGTCGAGCAGACCGTCGGCCAACCGGTCGTTGACCGAGTTTTTCCATTCCCGTATTCGTTCCAGGTCGATGCTCGGTCTGCTGAAGGTCACACCCATGGAGGCGGCATGCCCGGCATCGTCCATGATCTCGGACAGGTGCAACAGCGATTTGGATGGGATGCATCCCCTGTGCAGACACACGCCTCCGGGTTTGGGGTCCTGCTCCACCAAAGTGACTTCCAACCCCAGATCGGCTGCTCTGAAAGCGGCGGCGTAGCCCCCCGGCCCACCTCCGACCACCAGCAACTCCGTCTCTTGTGTGAATTCGCCCATAACCATATGGTATTCCCTCCCGAGGGTCCCATCGAACGAACAGGATATTTCCGAGGGCCCGGGTTGACACTATAATTTACGGGATAGATGCAAAAACCACCCGCGGCTCTAGATGACCATCAGAAATCGATCCGGATCTTCGAGAGCTCCGACGACTTCGAGCAGAAATCGTTCCGCATCAGCGCCATCCAGCACCCGATGATCGAAAGACATCATGACGGGCAACATCAGGCGAGGTTCCACCGTATACTGCCCGCTTTCCACATCACCAATGATCTCGGGCTGCCATCGGGCTCTGGCCAGACCCAAAATGGCTACCTCCGGGTAGTTGATGATGGGGGCAAACGCCGTTCCTCCCAGCGGTCCGATGTTGGTGATGGTGAAGGATCCGCCTTGGAGTTCTTCCAAGCTAACTTTCCGATCCCGTGTACGTTGGCCAATTTCATGCAGCTCGATGGAGAGTTCGGCGATGCTCTTCCGATCCACGTCCCGCACCACGGGCACCAGCAGGCCGTCCTTCGTGTCCACCGCCACCCCGATATGATAGTACTTTTTCAGCACGATTTCCTGGGTTTCCTCGTCCAGACTCGCGTTGAAACGGGGAAACTTCTTCAGAGCCGCAACCGTGGCCTTCAATGCCAAAACGGTCAGGGTCAACCGCCCCCCCTGAGCTTCGATTTCGACTTTGTGCCTCTTTCGGAACGCTTCGAGTTTAGTGATGTCCACAATCTCCTGGCTGCCTACGTGAGGTATCTTCGACCAGGCCAACGCCATCTGTCTTGCGGTTGCGCGCCGGACCGAGCGCAGCTGTATGCGTTCGATGGGCCCCCACTTATTCCAATCAGCGGGACGCGGGGGCGCCGCTTTTTCCGAAGGCGGCGAGGTCGGCGTTGGAGCCTCCTCACCGGCGCGAGCCGCCGTTTCGGGCTTCTCGGCAAAGGCTTTCACGTCCTCCGCGGTGACTCGCCCTCCGGGTCCCGAGGGTGAAACCTGATGAAGATCGACACCGAGTTCCCGAGCCAAACGTCTGGTGGACGGGGAAGCGGGAACAGGACCTTCCTTCCCTGGAGCGGCCTCAGCCTTCTTTTCCTCTTCCTTTTTGGGAGGTTTCCGTTCAGCTTCCTCTTTAACCGCTGCAGGCTTTTCGGCCTCCTCACGCGGAGCGGCGCCTTCACCTTCAACGGAAAAACTCATCAGCACGCCGCCTACCTGAACTACATCACCGGGATTGACGGCGATGTTCTCAACCGTCCCAGTGTACGGAGACGGTATTTCCACCGTAGCTTTGTCCGTTTCTATCTCCAGAATCGGCTGGCCTTCCTCTATTTTGTCTCCGACTTTAACAAGCACGGAAAGTATGTCGCCTTCGTGGATTCCTTCACCCAAATCCGGGAGCTTGAAATCTCGAACCATCGTCTTCCCCTCTCTTGCTATGAGCTTAGGACTTGTCGGGCGGCCCGAACAATCCTCTGAACGTTCGGGAGGTATGCGTCTTCACGCGCGAACAAAGGAATTACTATGTCATACCCTGCAACTCGTGCGATGGGCGCTTCCAGATGGAAAAAGGACTTCTCCATGATGCGTGAGGCGATCTCGGCGCCCGGACCGAAGCTTTTCGGAGCTTCGTGCACGATAAGCGCCCTGCCTGTCTTCTTCACTGAAGCGGTGAACAGCTCGTCGTCCAGCGGCATAATGGTCAACAAATCGATCACCTCAGCCTCGACCTGGTCTTTCTCTTTGAGTTCCTGCGCCGCCTCGAGGGTGGGACGCATCATGGCTCCATACGAAATCAGGGTGATGTCCTTGCCTTCCTGCACTGTCTGGGACTTTCCCAGAGGCATGGTTTCTTCTTCCTCGGGGACTTCTTCTCGAAAGGCTCGATACACGGCTTTGGGCTCGTAGAAGATCACGGGATCAGGATCCCTTATGGCGCTGATAAGCAGTGCGCGTGCATTCCTGGGGCCCGAAGGGATGACCATCTTAAGTCCTGGAATGTGAGCCCAGAATGCTTCACGGCTTTCCGAGTGGTGTTCCAGCGCCCGAATCCCACCTCCGTAGGGGGCTCGCAGCACCATGGGCACGGTGAGGCGACCTTGCGAGCGTCTTCTGAGGCGGGAAGCATGGTTTTCGATCTGGTGGAGGTTTTGGTAGGAAAAACCTGAAAACTGAATTTCACACACGGGCCGCAGCCCGTACAAGGCCATGCCGATAGATACTCCCACAATACCGGATTCCGCCAAAGGCGTATCCATGACCCGTTCTTCCCCAAACTTCTGGACCAGGCCTTCAGTCAGTCTGAAGACGCCTCCGTCCTTACCAACATCTTCACCCAGCACAATTACCCGATCGTCCTTTTCCATTTCCTGGTGCAAAGCAAGATTGATGGCCTGGACCATTGTCATTTTAGCCATGGTTCGCCTCCTGCTTGTCCGAAGTCAGTACCTGTGACAGCTCTTCTTTCTGTTCGGCCAAATGGGGCGGGATCTCGGCGTATGTGTGTGAAAACATATCTAGAGGATCTCCCAATTTCTTCATGAGGGCTTCAGCACGATCCACCGCGCTCTGAATTTCGCCCTTGATTTCTTGTTCCAGTTTTTCAATGTCGGTATCTTTCAGCAGTTTTTTTGCTTTGAGGTATTTCTGGAATCGCGTGATGGGGTCCCGCCCTCTCCATTCATCGACTTCCTCTTCGGAACGGTACCGTTTCGGATCATCCGCCGTGGTGTGCATCATCATCCGGTACGTGTCGCATTCGACGAAGCTAGGACCTTCCCCGGCTCGAGCGCGTTCCACGGCCTCTTTCACGGCGGCGTACACCGCCAGCACGTCGTTTCCATCCACCTGTATTCCAGGCATTCCGTAAGCGAATGCTTTCTGCGCCAAGGTTTCCGAACGGGTTTGTTTGGAACGGGGAACGGAAATGGCCCACTGGTTGTTCTGGCATACAAAGATCACCGGAGCCTGAAATACGCCCGCAAAGTTCATGGCCTCGTGAAAATCGCCTTCGGATGTAGCGCCATCTCCAAAAAACGTCATCACTACCGTGTCTTTCCGTCGATATTTCATGGCGCAAGCCAGACCCACCGCGTGCAGCGTTTGAGAACCCACGGGAACGGCTATGGGCAGGTCGTTGCGTTCGTCTTCCGGCCGCGCGCCTTCGTCGAAGCCTCCAAAGTATATGATCGCGTTGTCCATGGTTTTGCCGCGCCAAATCTCCGCCGCTGTTTCACGAAAGCACGGCACCATCCAATCGTCGGGCCTCAAATTCGCCACGGCGCCCAGTTGAGCCCCTTCCTGGCCGGTTATGGGAGCGAACGTGCCGATGCGCCCCTGGCGTTGAAGGTTCAGCAACCGTTCATCGAAGCGCCTGGCAGCCAACATGGCCCTGTGGAGTTTCAACAGCAATTCGTCAGGAATATCGGGTTCGAGGGATTTATCCAGTTTGCCCTTTTCATCCAATATGGAAAGACGTTCCAGCTTGTAGGGCAACTTGATCTCTTTCCTTGGCATATACTTACTCCTTTCTCGGGGTTGGCCGAAGCGCGGCCTTGAAAATCGTCGTAGTCCTTCTTTCTATAGAAACCTGAACGGATAGAAGCGTCCCGTATAGGGATAGGTGAAAAGAGCCGTGTATTTCAGTATTCAGGATAAGGATGCAGAGAACGTTGTCAAGGATCGAGACATTCTCCACCCGATCTTCAGCAAATCACCGACTGCTCATGACCGGGGGAACCCATCTGTATTTCCTTACTAAACGTTTTTCGGAGATAGCATACGGAAGAATTTGATCGTTAGTATATCTGTTATTGTGCATAAAGACAAATCCAAAGCCGCGCAGGAATACCTTTTCCACTTGCGGCACGCCGAAAGTGCTTCTCCTTTGAACGGACCTCCTGTGTTGAGCTACGGGACAGAGGTGGAAGGGATCGGCCGACAAGGATTCTTCCGGGGCTGCGATCTCCTTGCGAGAATAGGGCACAATGATGGTAGTCACGGAGCGAAAGTGTTTCCAGAATGCAAAATGTTTTGTAAGATCGTTTGAAGATCGATTAGGATCCTCCGTATCTGCGGTTCCGGGTTCTCTCGAACACCCTGTCCCATCCGGAGAACGTGCTAAGTCTGGGAACGGGGTCTCGAAGCGGTCCGGCGAAATGCGCATGCCGGTGTTTCCACTGGCATACCAATTGGTGCAGAAATCGACAAGGGAGGCTGTATGTCGAACCAATCCATCCTGTTTCCGATCCCCGAAGAAGTGATCGAACGAAACACACGTTTCAACTCGTTCCTTGACACGCACCTGATTTCGAACCTGCCGGGGTGGTACCAGGACGGGGCCATCCCGAGGACGTTTTTCGAAACATTGGGTAGGGAAGGCTGGCTGGGTTTTGATCGGTTGACGGGGCGATGGATTCAGAAACCCACGTTGGAACTGGCTGTGCTTATCGAGACTCTCGCCAGGACTGCACCCGGCGTCGCAGTGGCGATGCTCGCTCAAACGTCTCTGGGAATGCAGGCCTTGTGGATGTTCGGATCGGAAGACCACAAACAGCGCTATTGGGAGAAGGCAGCGCGCGGCGAGACGCTTCTGTGCCTCGGAAACACCGAACTGGACGCGGGGAGTGACGTGGCTTCCATAAGGACCCGTGCGGAAAGACGGGCAGGGCAGGGATGGCGGCTTTTCGGCGGCAAAGCTTACGTCACGAACGGTTCGATAAGCGATCTTACGATATTGACGGCGGTATCGGATCCCACGGCCGAAAGAAGTCGGCGCATCTCCATGTACCTGGTGGATCTGACGTCAGAAGGAGTTATCCGAAAGAAGCTGAACAAGCGCGTCTGGATCCCTTCCGATCTGACTCGTGTTCAGCTCAACGATGTGGTTGTTCCGGAAGAAAACCTGATGGGAACGCAGGGGAAAGGGCTGCAGCAGGTGTTGTCGGTTTTCACCCAAAGCCGATTGCCCATCAGCGCCCTCACCACGGGAACGGCGGTTGGCGCTTTCGAACTGGGGCTGGAACATATGCGGAAACGCAAGCTGTTCGGAAAGCCGATCAGCGAGTTTCAGGCAAAGACCTTCGAGATGGCCGACCTGTACTCGCGTCTGGAAGCGGCCCGTCTCATGGTCTGGAACGCTTGTCGGACCAAAGACGCCGGCCGGCCGATCCGAATCCATTCTTCGATGGCCAAATACCTGGCGGTTCAGATAGCCCGGGAAGTAAGCTCCTGGGCTGCGGATCTCTTCGGAGCGGCCTCCGTTGTGTTCGAGCATCCCATCCACAAGTTTCCAATGGATGCCTGGGCTTCTTCCCTGGGAGAAGGCACCCAGGACATCCAGAAACTGATCATCGCACGGGAAGTCTTGAACCGGGCGAGCGGCATGGTTCAAAACGAGGAATGATCCGGCGGCCCAAGGCATAAAGACCGGGAGCGGGCATCCGGATCGGGCATCCCGCACCTGGTCGCGGGCATGGGAGGGTACGAAAAGGAGATATGGAAGACCCGCCAGGGACGGGTTCAAACGTTTCCCCCCCATGACGGCAAACCGTGGTCGGCTCAGGGCTCGAGCACGACTTTTCCAAATAATTTCCCTCGTTCCATTAATGTGCAAGCCTCGACGCCTTCTCTCAGAGGCATCACACGATCGATTACCGGCCGGAGTTTTCCGGACCACAGGAGTTCCGTTACCTTAAAGAAATCCTGATGAGAGCCCATCGTGCTTCCCACCAGGGAAATCTGCTTCCCAAAAATATATCGGATGTCGATCTGGGTTTGAGGTCCTCTGGTATTTCCGATGATCACGATGCGGCCGCCCCGAACCACCGCATGAATGCTGGTCTCGAGGGTGGCCGCTCCCACATTGTCCACCACCACGTCCACTCCGCGATGTTCGGTGATCCGGAAGATTTCGCGACCCCAGTCGACCTTGTTTCGATCCAGAATAAGATCGGCCCCCAACTCCTCGGCCAATGCGGCTTTATGGGCTCCGCCGGCCACCACGTACACCTTGGCGCCGGCCAGTTTTGCGATTTGAATGGCCATGCTGTTCACGCCGCCACCCGCTCCCACGATCAGTATGGTCTCTCCTGCACGGAGTCGGGCCCTGGTGATGAGCATACGCCAGGCAGCGAGGGTCACCAACAGAGGTGCCGCAGCGGACGGAAAATCGAGGTGAGCCGGCATAGCCACCAGGTTCTTCGCGGGAATGGTTACATATTCGGCATGGGCGCCACGTACGTTTTCTCCCAATACTCGATAGCCTGGACTCACACTGTCTTCTCCGCTACGTGTGAATTCGTCCTCACGCGTACTGATGCCCGGATCCACCACGACCCTACGGCCGATTTCCCAATCCCGGACCCCCTCACCCAGGTCCGCGATGACGCCCGATACATCAGCCCCTCCCCAATGCGGCATGGCCAGTTCCAGGTGGGGCCAACCCTTCTGCACCCAGATATCCAGATGGTTGAGGCTCGTCGCTTTCACTTGAACGAGGACTTCACCCGGACCCGGGGGCTGGGGATCGGGAACGTCGGTGTATGTCAATACCTCTGGGCCGCCGTGTTCCTTAAAACTAAGCGCCTTCATTCTGAACTCCTGTACTCCGAAAGGTGGGTGTATGGTAGGATTATACAGGGAGCGCCGTATGGCTGTCAGCTTTCCGGCCACGGATCCTTGAAGTTCCGAGGGCTTATGAGGCTTATGAGAGGATGTTTACAGCTGTCGGGCGATCCCGCGGAATGAAAAGAACAATTTCTTTTCGGAGATAGGTAGTATGGATGACGCTCAATGGATCAACAAACACGAAGTACCTGAGTTAAAAGAAGGTGAGAAAGTGCTGCTCTTCGGCGCCGGCCACGGTTCCGAGGAAATGATTGCTTATTTTCGGAAACGTGGGTTGGAAAAGGAAATCGTCGGCTTGATCGATAACGACCCTTGCATGTGGGGGAAAAGGCTGCTTGGGTTTCCCATTTTCGAACCCGGGTCCTTGACCCGAATCGCCTATTCGATGATCATTATCACTTCGATTTCCGGAAGAGACGCCATCGCGCATCAGTTGAGAGAGATGGGCCTCATCGAAGGAATCGATTTCTTTAAAGTGGGAAGATATCCCCACGATGTACTTGGAAAACTGACGGAGCTTGTGAGATATGACTCGAAGCTAGGGTTCATGAAGGGGCTGGAGACGGTCGCGCACATAGGGTCAGGGGGATTCTTCGGATTTGAGTTGAGCCTTTTGTCTCTGTGGAGCGAATTCGTATTTTCCATCGATGCATACCTGTTCAATGCATCTTTCCCCGATGTCAGCGAGCACAAGACAGCGTACGCCAAGTGTCTGGAAGACCTCGGGCGTTTCGCGCGCGAGCACGATCTCGACGCGAATCGATGCACACGCCGTTGGTCGGCCTGCTTCCAGGAGAGGGGAGGAAGAACGTATTTGAATGCGGCCAGGATGTCTTTTCTGTATCCGCACCGGTTTTCTCAACTACCTTTGGAGTCCGAGCAAGTGGATATGGTGACGTCCTTCGGCGTCTTGGAGCATGTCAGGAATCCCAGGCGCGCCGCGGCCGAGTCGTTTCGCATCCTCAGAAAAGGGGGAATTGCATATCATAACGTCATTACCCGAGATCACCGTTCTTTCGGACGGGTAGAAGGATATACTCCCTTATCATACCGATCGTGCTCGGAAGCTGAGTGGGACCGCATCAACGCCAATAAATTCTACCAGAACCGCGTAGCTCCCTGGCAATGGAAAGAGTTTTTCCTCGAAGCCGGTTTTGACCTACTCCTTTTCGACGTCCTGCATGAATACGAACCTGACGGCGGGGAGCTCTCGAGGTTCCACGCCGACTTCGCCCGATGGTCCGATGATCTTCAGCGTCAGGTGGACTGTGTGCTCATTGCCCGCAGACCGTCCTGAGTGAGCCCCCTGAGGACGAGTTGGCGACAGGCTTACCCGGTCAACCCGGTTTTCGTTATGAAGATGCGACGCTAGCTCCCTTTCACGTGTTCTATCTTCCCCACACAGTAATAATACTTGCTGCCCATTCTTTTCGTGGTTCCTTTCGGGCATTCCGTGATGGATGACTCCATGCAAACACAAAGAACCACTTCAACGGTCAACCGACCTTCTCGGGGTATAGCCCAGTCGAATACATATCGGGCATGGCTGGTTCTTTCCTGATCCGGTGTTTCCATTACGCTCTCTCGAACGGCAGGCAATCCCAACAGCTCGAGGATAGGATTCAGGTCCAGGACGTTTATTCTCGCTTTGTTGTCGGCGAATTCGAGCCGGACGGGCGGCCCCTCTCCTCTGGGAAAGCGATACAGCTTGCTGGGGCCTTCAGCCGCATAAACAGAGTACTTCGCCGACCATGTCACTTCCTTTCCGTAGTCCGAAGTGACGGCATAGGTTAGAACCGCTTCCTCCGCCGGAGCGTCAGGATACGAAGGCGACTGTGAACGTGTCTGCTGCTGGTCTGAAACACAGGCCGGCAGAAACAAAAGCATCAATAGTATGATGGTCCTTTTCGTCATCCTCAAGATCTCCTCTCTCCGTTGAGTGCGAAGTCCGTTTTCCTCCGGCGGGCCCCTCTATAGGCCTCCTTCTTCGCATAAGCCACGTCCATTCGGCGTGGACCAAGAGACCCTTGCAGCCTATCTCCGAGACATCCGGCGGTCAAGCACCGACTTTTATCGTTCGCAGGGAGGCTGGGAGTATGGCGCGACTCCGCAGGATACCGGATGTTTCCGCTGATTGACAGGAACGGGGTGAGGAACTAGATTAAAATATACAGGGACACGAGAAATATCGCTGGGTTGGCCAAATGAAAAGGCCAAAGGTCATACGGTTCCGGAGTTAAAGGTCCGGCAGGGGCGTGGTGGAGGCGATTTACAATGGACGTAACACGCATTATCGGGTTGCTGAACGAGGGTCAGAGTGTACCCATCGCGCGTTTAAAGGTACAACCTCATCAGGAAACGCTTCTTTCCCAGGATATCGTCATTCTTTCGGGCGAAAATGAGGAACAGGAAAAACTCATTGATGATGCCTTGGCCTTCGCCCTGGTGGACAAGATGAGGCGCCTGCAGGGTATTGTGGAACGACTCGAAAACCTGCAGGTCACCGCGCAGTTTGCCAGTGCATCCCCAGTATCCCAGGTCCTGGTGAACCTCCCATCGGAGCCCCCGCAGGAAGGCGGACAGGCGATTCCGCTGCCCGTAACGTTGATCGAGGCCTCCGAAGACTCGCCCGCGACCAACTCGAGTGCGGCGGTGGAGTTCCTCCTATCAAGCGTGTTCGGCAACGCGTCTTTTTTTAACCCAATCGTGGTGGGAGGCAATGTGAATCTGATCGTGTAACCCTCAAATTACGATTGTGGGGAGCCCAACCCCGCTGTAACATTTTTGAGCTTCTTCAGAGGAGTGAGTTTCGGTTTTACATAGCCGGTTCTTTTTTGTGGTTCGGCTCGACCGAGCCGTTCCTTGTGTTCCCGTTTCATTGAGCAACCTCCCGCTGGCGTGGAAATCCGCGATGAACGTAAATACTTTTCCCATTCTATCGATTTCGCACCCAAATTCCACCAAAAAATCGTGCCTGTAGGCCTTGATCCTAGGCAAATCGAAGGCATGGAACAGTCACTTCCTGAACTTCGATGGGTTTGTAAACCTATTTCCGACTGCCCGAACTCAAACTGCAGCCAATCAGGGCTTGAAAGTGATGCCGTTTTGACACATTATCGCCAATGGAAATAAATCCCTTTTCGCGGTGTCGTGCTTTCTTATTCAGGAAGTTCGAGTAGTAAGCCGTTGAAGAACGGCCCGTTGGGAAAAAGGACGGGCATCGGAATTCGTTGTTGAGCTGAGACGGGACTGAGTGGGAGAGTGCTCTTAAACATTATATAAGTTGGGGAAACTGAATCGCTTCGATGCCATGAAACAAATTGAACCCCGACTCGGCCTGGCTTTTTCAGCGGGCTGCTCACTTATAAGCCTAAAGTATTGCGCAGTTCATCCGATGTCTTTTACGAGGTTGTCTCATAGGTGCTACGGAGCTGTTTCGGCAGACTCCTATGCTTGTATGGTTCTTTCGGAGAGGTCGGAATGACGCACGAGAAGGCCGGCTGGAACGCTCGCGGCCGAGGTCCTTCTAGTACCGATGTTCAATTTGCCGGAAGGTCGTCTCCGGACGGCTCGCTATAATTCATGTTCATGTGAGTATTACTTGGTAAAGATGCAAGAATCGAGGAGATCGATAATGAACAATCGCCGTTACCTCTGGATGACGATGGGACTCATCGCGGCTATCTTTATTATCTCGGCAGCGAGCATGTGGTATTTCTTTCCACCGGAAGATCTCATGAGGTCCCTTTCGGTTCTTGCAGGAACGTTCCTGCTGTGCGAGTTCACTGTGTATATCTTCTTTCGAAGAGAGGTCCGGGGTTGGGAAAGCCTCGCCGACTTCGCGTTGAGTCCGGAGCCGGACCCGAGCGTCGAGCCTGAAGACATTCGGGAGGGAAGCCTTCAGCACCAATTGGCGGAGAGATTCCTGGCAGTCCAGGGACTTCTGGACCAGTACAAATCGGCTGCACGAGAGGAGCAGAAACTGCTTCCCGACGTGCGTGACAAGGCGGACAGTGAACAACTACAAAAACAATACGAAGCTGAAAAACAGCTTTTTCAGAGAATCCTGGACAGTGCTTCACTATACTCTTTTATTACGGTTACCATGCAAGGCAAGGTTGGGAGTTGGAACACCGGCGCAGAGAATCTGTTTGGCTGGACCCGTGACGAAGCGATGGGACGCCCGGTATCATTCAGTTTCATAAAGGACGATAGCGGCAAAGCGGCCGACATTCAGCGACAGCGCTCCAAACAGGTCATGAAAACCGGCAAGGCCCTGTTTACCATGAGGCGGCTGCGGAAAAACGGGGAAATGTTTCCACTGCATTGCACGGTCACGGCCTTGAAAAACGAAGAGGGCAAGATTGACGGTTTTCTTGAAATCGGTCGCGACGTGACGGATGAAGTGAAGAAAGACAAGGCCATTCATGAACAGATCGAGACCGCCAAGAACCTTGCCAAGAAACTAGAGAAAATAGACGATATCGTAAAGAGCATCGAGCTTATCGCTCGCCAGACCAATCTGCTGGCGATCAACGCCGCGGTGGAGGCGGCGCGAGCGGGCGAACTCGGGGCAGGGTTTGCCGTGGTCTCGGAAGAAATCCGCGTTCTCGCGAAAAGGTCCAGTGACGCCTCTCGCCAGATCAGCGAATTGGTGGATGAAATCCAGATCGAAAGCCGAAAAGTAGCTGAAGCGCAGATAGATCGGATCGAAGTTGATTAACGTTTTTCCCGCATAGGAACTTCTGCTGCTGTAACGGCGCTGAAAAGACGGGCGCTCCGGCCGCTGGTGCAGGATAGCGAACCGGTTTCGCCGTGATTCGGCCCGGGGCGATGCCTGAGGCCCGCTCATGAGCACGTAGCCGCGTAGCTACATGTGGTAAACAAAAAAGGACTTGGACCACCGGCCTAAGTCCTTGATTTATTTGGGGTGAGTGATGGGACTTGAACCCACGACAACCGGGGCCACAACCCGGTGCTCTGCCAACTGAGCTACACTCACCATGATCCCGCGTTTGAATGGCTCTCCTATATCAGAGATTTCGTCCCTATGCAAACTTTTTTTTCTGGAAAGCTACAAAAATATCAATAAGTTAGTTTTGTCATCTTCGAGTTTCATCCTTGTATTTGACTCCGTTTTGCCCTATATTCATCCCTCACAAAATTCGTTAAAGATGATACTCACAGAAGAATCAACGTTTCAGGTACGCCCTGCCACATTCCGGTGGCGGCGGCACGAGAGAACTACGGAAAGCAACCATGTGGAATGACGTTCAAGCGATTCTGTTCGACTGCGACGGGGTAATGTTCGACTCGCGTGAAGCCAACCGGCATTATTACAACAGTATTTTAAATCACTTGGGGTTTCCCGACATGCCGGACGAGGACGTAGGTCCGGTCCATATGCTGACGGCGTGGGATTCGGTGAAATACATTATGCGCCACCATCCCGAGTCGTTGCCCGCCGCGATGAAATACCTCAAGACGGTGGATTATGCCCCTTTCATACAGTATATGACCATGGAGCCGGACCTGAAAGAAGTGCTCGGGTACCTTAGGGAACGCTACAAGACCGCAGTGGTTTCCAACCGGAGCACGACCTTGGCAGGACTGCTGAAGCTCCATGGTTTGAATGAGCTGTTCGATGTGGTGGTTAGCGCCCTGGATGTTTCACGCCCCAAACCTGATCCTGAAGCTTTGAACAAGGCCCTGGAAGCGTTCCGTCTGACGAACCGTCAGGCGGTATACATCGGCGACAGCGTGATTGACGAACAAGCCTCGGTGCAGGCGTCCGTTTCTCTCATCGCTTTCCGAAATCCGGAACTCGAAGCGGAAGCACATATCGATTCGTTGAGCGAGCTGAAAAGGATGCTCTGACGGAACTATCGCAGGGTGTCCATTCGTATCCACGAGGCTGAGCCGATCAAACACGGCTTCTATTTCGTGATGATCGGGCCGAACCCGGAGAAAGATCAAGCGCACGGCGCTCTCAACGAACTCGAAAGCGGGTAGGTGAGTCCGAAAAGAGTCCGTGCGGGATAGGCAGGGACTTTCGCCGTCCGGACAGGTCTATTCAGACGGCGGGTAAGTGGTGAGTTCCTCCACCAACATGAAGAGGGCTCCTTCCGCGATCGTGGCGGAGGAGATGACTTCGTCCTTGTCATCTTCGACAGTAATGGCGGTCACCGTGTTTTCAACCGGGTTCAGCACGAACAGCCTTTCCCCTTCGCCAGTGTCGCGATATTGGATATCCGTTATGCCGGAAGAGACCGGTATCTCTTTGTTGACGGTCAGCTGTTCGCGATTGATGACGTACACGGACCCGTTGCCTGCGCTGGCTACGTAAATGAACTGGTTATCGCCCGACAACGTGACGCCGGCCGGCTCGACGCCCACTTCCCCATCGGCAAACGTTCTTACGACCACGTCCCCGTCTGCGTTCACGACGGAGACGGAGTTGCTGCTCCGGTTGGCAACAATCACCTGAACACTGGCCGCGGCAACCATGTCTGTTGGATTCGATCCCACGGTGACGTCCGTAAATCTGCGTTGCTCGCTGATCAGCAATGTAGTGAGTGATCCGCTGGTCTCGTTTCCTTCCTCGATACTGGCCTGATTCAGACTGTAGACCTTGCTGTTGTTCGGAAGCACGAGCAGCCTTATCGGCTGAGGACCGAACTCGTTTTCAGATCGCACCTGGAGAGAATCCACCCAGTAGGCCCTCAAGATGCCTTCATCCTTAAAAATCACGTAGCAAGTCTGGAAAGAAGGATCCAGCGCTACGGAGGCCGTACCCCAATCCGTTCGCCCGTCATCCGGATCTCCGGAGACGGTCAGCGTGGCGATGACCGTGTTGGTAAGCGTATCGACGACCGTAACGGAACGGTCGCCGCGGTTGGCTACAAACAGCTTGTGTTTGTCCTGTTTGGTGGCCGCCATGGCGGACGGAGCCGGACCAACTCCATCCTGCAGTACGCCGGCAATCGTGTTGTTGGGGGCATCAAGCACAACAATGGTATTTATGGACGGCAGGGAGACATACGTCTTGTCGCCTTCCGGCGTGGGCGCCAAGGCCTCCGGAGCGCCTTCCAGCCCTATTTCGGCCCGGATTTCCACGCTCTCGGCGCTCTCATTGACATGACTGTCGATAACGGTCAGTAGCGGATTGGCATTCCCATGGCCAACATACGCCCACGGGCCGAACACCGAAAAAGACACTCCGTTACTGATTTCATCCTGCACCTTCACCGAGAGGGGGCCCGTTTGGCCTACATTGGGAACGCGAATTACGATCTCGGAGTTGGTGACGGATATGAAGTCTTTGACTACGGCGTTTCCTCCCGTGAACTGAACGACCGTCTGGCTGTAGGAGTCGACAAAGTGGGAACCGTTAATGGTGATCACGGACTTGACCTGCGCCGCCGAGGGCTCCACGGAAGCGACGGTCGGACTGTCCACCGAACGGCTGTCGCAGGCGGTGAACAGGGACGAAGCGAACAGGCATACGGTACCTATGGCGAACCAGATTGAGCGATTCATGACACCCCCGGATAGATAGAATTTTGGACGCATTCAACCATAGATAAATCCCAACACCCGGTCAAGCGCCCAGTCGATCCGAAATGTGAGGATGGCGCGACCTGACGGGTTCAGGAATTCGCGCCCGGTTCCATTTGCTCTTTCCGTTGCGTCAGCAGCTCGAGATTGTGACGAGCGAAGTCAATGCCGGCATCCAATTCCAAGGCCATTCCATACAGCCGTATGGCCTCGTCAATGCGGCCTAGTTCTCTCAAGTTGGAGGCTATATTGGCATAATCGATGGCGGAACCCGGGTCGATGCGCAGTACGTTTTCAAAACATTCAATGGCTTTTTCATGTTCCTTCAGCTTGAAGAAACAAAAGCCCATGGCATTGTGGGCCTCCTTGCATTCCGGATCCAGAACGGTCGCTTTCTCCAATTCTTGTATCGCCCGAGAATAGTCACCCATGTCTTTGTGACATATGCCCAGGTAACATTGGATCGTGGGAGCGTCTTCAGGGCCGGGCTCGAGATCCAACGCTCGCAGGAATTTGGCGATGGCGGAATCCTGATCGCCCATACCTGCGTAGCAAACGCCTTCGTAATACTGCAGGTAGTATTTGTCCGGGTACAAACGGTTGAGGTTCTGCAAACGCTCCAGCGCTTCCCACACATCGAGATTTTGATGGATGAGCTTTGCTGCAAAGAACGGCACACTAGTTCCCTTGGAGCGCTCACGGAAATGACAGCCGGGTACGATCGTATAGACGGCCGGCACGTCTATATTCGGATGGGTGGTGTTTACTACGTACAGTTCGAAGCCCTTTCCGGACAGGGTTTGAACGCACCGTTCCACCTCGTGACGCATGTTTTGCTCGGCAATGTTCGGAAGCTGATCGATACTCACCGCCGGGCCATGGTCTTGCGTCACGTAGAGTACTTCGTCCAGGCGCCGCGGCTTGGGAAGGCCGCTGGCAACATATTCGCCGTCGGTGTCAAAATCGCCGGCCAACTGGGCGATCTCCGTAAGCGCCCGAATCAATGCCTTTTCCGGATCGGTTGCCGTGCCGGCCGTGAAAACGATTTCGCTACGTTTGGGAAAAGTAGATGGGTCCCAGGCGAGGGCGCCTATGGACGGTATGCCCATTCCGAGGGTGAAATCCTTCATAAACAGCTCAATCCCATTTGCCCTGTATTTTCGGATCAACTCGAGGGCCGCTTCACTTTTCACGCTTCCGGGTTCAATGCTTGGAAGTTCCAGCCTGCCACGGCATATCAGAGCGGACACGTGTCGTTCCACCACTTCGCAAGTTCCTTGAAGAATGGCTTCTTCAAGGCTGTTTCCCGCGGAAGGTCCGTTAAACTGGTTAATTTCGTAAAACCAGTCTATGGGTATGAGCATATCCCGGCCCTGGGTGAGGTTACGTCCCCAGGCCCATTTCAAAGGCAGTCCGTCCAGTGCTTTGAGGGCGCGCTCCAGGTCGTTCGGATCGTGGTGTACGGCCTCGGCAATGTGATGGAAAGGCATGGCATCGTGGGCAACGGACCGATATTCGGCTGCGATAAAGGGATGGTCTTTTAGAAAATGGAAAAAGCTGTAACGTTCCACCAGCTCCATCAGCGCGCTGGCTTCGGCTTGGGCCGGAGTGGCCCCTTTTCCCATTTGCTTTTTGGTGCCGATGGTGCGTAACGCTGCTCCACCGCAAACACTGATAAACACTGGAATATCCAGCCGGCCGCGATCGATGCGCACGGTCTCTTTCAACACGTCCAGGTTTACCCTGTCGAAGCGCGCTCTAACTCGTTGCACGGTTTCCAACGGATCCAGCATCTTATCCTGATCAAACGTATAGGTCTTCAGTGTATCGGTTAATACGATTCGGGAACGGTTGTCATTCATGAGGCACCTCTTTTACGAAATTTCGTGTAGATATCAGCAAAAAGAATCGGGTGTCAAGGCGAGAGGATGCATTCGCATTCCGCGGACGGTTGAAAAAGCGCTTTTCCTGCTCTATCATGACTCAGAGTCTTTCCGGAAACGGGCGCCCGAATCTCGAACGGACGGGTCAAACAGGGAAAGACAATAACAGCCCAAAACACACACTAAAACAGGTGAGTTTGATTGATCTATGGAAACGATAACCATTGACGGTGTAAACCTTTTCTTATCCCACCCCGATGAATTGAAATACGATTGGGTGGGACAGACGGAACTGCTGGACCAGGTACTGGCGGCGTGGCTGGTGCTCGACAAAGAAGACCTTCCACTGAATCCCCGCCTCACAGGCAAACCCGGAGTAGGGAAGACGACCCTTGCATATGCCGCGGCGAAGCGGCTTGGACGCCCCGTTTACATGTTCCAGGCCACCATGGACACCAGACCCGAGGACCTCATCATCACTCCGGTCATCGGAGAACTCGGTCACATTCGCTACATGGCGTCCCCCCTGGTCACTGCCATGATTCGGGGAGGCATCTGTATTTTGGACGAAGGCAATCGAATGAGTGAAAAGAGCTGGGCCTCGCTTGCGCCCCTCCTGGATAATCGTCGCTATGTGGAATCCGTCGTGGCTGCGATAAAAATCCAGGCTCATCCGGATTTTCGTTTCTGTGCCACCATGAATGACGACGCCAGCACGTTCGAGTTGCCCGAATATATCCATTCCCGGATACAACCGCAAATCTTTATTGACTTTCCGGAACCGGACGAAGAGCGTGTCATTTTGCGGCGAAATCTGCCGTTCTCCAACGAGGCGATTCTCGAATACATAGTCGAATTTCTGAAGTTGGCTCATGCAGCCGGCGAGCGCTATACCGTGAGGGACGGGATCAACCTGGGTCGCTATGCGCTGAAGCTGTTGGGGGAACACAAGAATCCGTCGCATAAGGAAATCCTCAAGGTTCTCGATCTGGCGGTTCGGATGATTCTGGGCGACGACGCCCTGGATTACCTTCATGGAGCGGCGATTCTCCTATGAAGAACTCGAACTCCCAATTGGAAGCTCTCACCCTGCTTCCAGTTCTCCACGGTCGTCTTGAGTTCGGAGCCGAAGTCCATCGTCGTTTGTGTTCGATGAATCCAGACGCCATCGCCGTGGAATTTCCCGGCACCATCAGGGAACCGATCCTGCGCGCAGCGGCTCGTTTGCCTCTTCTTTCCGTAATTCACTACCAGGAGAAGAACGGGGCGTTCGTGTATCTGTTGGCGGAGCCTCAAGATCCGCTTTTTGAAGCGGTTCGTTTCGGTATAGAGCACTCCCTGCCGATCTATTGCATAGACGTGGACGTTGAAGGATATCCGAGGATGCGCGAACCCATGCCCGACAGCTACGCTCTCGCCCGCGTCGGATACGACGCCTACATCGAGAGGGTTCTTCGGGGATGGCCGGAGGCCGAATCCTCGATGACGGATGCGCGCAGGGAAGCAGGCATGTGCTTCCACTTGCAGCATCTCGCAGAGAGGCATAAACGAGTAGCCTGTGTGTTTGGTTTGAGCCACTATGCCGCCTTGCTTCGGGGCCTCGACCGCGCCCAGGCGCGTCCGCTGGAGCGCATTCAAACCCGGCAGGCTTCCCTGGGAGCCCTCGATCCACAGTCCAGCCGGGAGGTCCTAAGCGAAATGCCGTTTCTGGCGGGGCGATATGAGGAGGAACGTCAAAAAGGCGGCTTGGTGACTGCAGGGAGCCCCGACCGCTTGCGTCTCTACCGCGAACTGGTCGATGCCGCGTCGGACGCGTATTTCAAGAACGACAAGGAAGAGATCACGGCGTACCAGAAACGCGTATTGTTCCAATTCGCGCGCAACTATGCCTGGGTGCAGGGCCGCCTCGTCCCGGACTTTTACCAGTTGATCATAGGGGCAAGAGGCGCCGTCAACGACAACTTCGCCTTTGAATTATGGGAAATCGGAGCCGATTACCCGTACCGTGAGGAGAGCCCATCCATTCCGGTGATTCGGGTTTCCGGCGAGGATCTCTTCGTCGATCGGAAGCTGGTTCGCTTCCACAGGCGGATACGTGCATTCAGAAGACGGCTGCTTCCTGTCCCGGGACGTCGTCAGGATCGAGGACTTAACGCGAAGAAGTGGAAGGACGAATGGACAGGAAAGCATATCTGTTCATATCCTCCCGAAGATATTGCCGTCGAGGGATTTGGGGACTACGTCAAAAAGCGGGCCGTATACGTACTTTCTGAAGAACAGAAGAGGGTGGCGCCGTTTTGCGCCTCTTTACTGGATGGAATAGACGTCCGCGAAACAATCCGAAATTGGGTCTCGGACGGTTCCATTTACGTAAGTGAGCAACTGCCGATGAAGGGCAAAATCGGCTCGGTCGTCATCATTTTCGACGAGGACGCGGATGCCGAGCAGGAGGCCTTCCCGTGGAAGCTAACCTGGCTGGGGGAGCACGATCAGGAATCCGACATGGCTTTCTACGCAACCCATGTCGGGGAACAGCTGGTGGGCCCCGGAATTTCCAAGTGCGTACACGGGGGGTTCATGCTGACGTACCCGCCCATGAGGGTATATGACATCTGGCAGGACCCCTTCTTCGAATGGTGCCGCACGAAATCGGAACGTCTGCTGATGGCCGCATTGGACTACAGCCTGGAACGAAACGTGGTGTACGTGGCCGCTGCTCCTCCGGTTTCCCGCCTGCGCACCATGGCGGAACGATTGGGACGGAAGATTGTCTACTTGCCCATCGGTATGTTTTCACCCCAAACACTCAAACGGATGCGGACGTTTCACGTACTGGACGGGCATCACGTGCGCAAATACGCTCGATCCTATATCGAGACCTGATTCCTTCGACGGTAATGGGAAGAAGGAATGCCTGAGGCGTATCGAACCCCAAAAATTTCGTGACGGGCGCCGCACATTTTTTTCCATCTGTAACCGTTTGCAAACATTAAAGTTAGAGGAAGCTGAGCGTGCCTAAAGAGAGCAACCATGTTCCCGACCGTAAATTCAGGCTTTCCGCCCTCGAGCTCTTGCTGTTGATGGTCATTGTCATTGGCCTTGCCTTCATGATTCGGGCAGTGGCGGCTCCGGATATGGTCGCGGACAGTCGCCTTTCAGTCGCGGTGTCTCAACTGGAACAGAGAATGACTGAGATCTCGGACCGTCTTAACCTGGAAGAAGCCGCATCCGGATCCTCCGGAGAGAAAAACAAGCCCGAGTCCCGCAGCCAATTGACGGAACGACTGAACCGGCTGGAACAAAAGGTCGAGGGACTCGAACGCCGTTTGGATCAGGAGGGCAGGGCATCGAAAGACGACGACGTTACCTTCATTCGGGATACTCCCCGGAAAAAAGCCATTTCCGAATAGACCGGGCCGGTCATCCGACCACAGGCGCACGATGAAAACGCGCTGAAGTCGTTTATGCGTCGTCTTCCGGGTGAGCCCGGGATACCCGACCCGCCTTCAGAACCGCAGCCCGGCTCTGATGCGCAGCGGTTCGCGGAGCAAGTCGAGGCCATCCAGAATGCTGTTTACCACGAGATCCGCGTTCACAAGGGTCTGTACGGAACACCCTTCACCTTCGATCACCGCCACGCCGAGAGCCGCTTTTTTCAACATGAGCCGGTCGTTGTTGCCGTTTCCCATGGCCGCCACTCTGTCCGCGCCCAAACTCTCGACAAAGGCTTCTTTGAACCTGTCTTCAGGCGCCCGGTCCATGATGGTGAGTTTCACCGGCAAGCCGTCCAGGGCCTGTCGGACTTTTCCGAAGGTATCCGCGGTCAGTACGTTGATCTTCAACTGGTTCGACAGGTCTTTGAGCCGTTCCGCAACGCCCGGGATAAGATACCCACTGATGGATAAGGTACCCGTGAAATCGAGGACCAGATAGTCCAGGACGAGATTTCCGGCGCCGGGAATATCCATGCGCATGGCTGACTCCTGTTTTGCTTTACGATGGCTTCGCCACTTCTACGGTGAGTCCATCGTAGGCAACGTGAATCTCGGTTTGAATTTGGCGGTCCCTGCAGATTTCAGAAACAATCCTCTCCCATTCTTCCTGGCACAGCGGTATCGGATAGATCCGGCCCGACGTCGGGTGGCGAAGCGGCTCCTTTGGAGGGGTCTTCTTGAGGAATCGGTTTGCCGGGTCGCCAGGTACCTGGTCCTGATCTCCAATGTGCGTCAGGTAGGCGCTTTTCGGCGCCCATCGCCTGATATAGGCCAAGGCGTTCTGGAAACTCATATGGTTCGGGCGATTGAACGCGGGCTCGTTCAGCCAGTAGGCCTGTATGACCAACACGTCCGGTCGGAACAATACGGACGGCTCCTCCGGCAAGGCGCTGAAATCCGATGTATAACATAGCCTGGACCCGAAATCTTCCAAGGCGTATCCCACGGAACCTCCGGCCACGTCACCGTGGTACGTTTTGAACGGGATCACCAGTGTGTTCAGACCGTTCAAGGGCTCTCCGGGAATCGCGACGCGCTTTTCGAACACGCTCGGCATGAGGTATCCGAAGCGGAGTTCAATCGTTTCGAACGCTTTCTCCGTGGCGTATAGCGGGATTGGTTGATAGTCGTCTTTTGGGAGACAACGCCGGAACGATACCAACTCGTCCAGACCGATATAGTGGTCGCTGTGCTCGTGGGTGATCAGAACGGCGTCGGGCCTTCTAAGGCGGTATTCCCTCATCTGCTGATGGATATCGGGGCCGCAGTCGATCAGGATCCGTTCGTTGCCTTCCCAAAAGAGGGCAGTTCTCATTCTACGCTCGCTTTTCTCAAGCATACCCATGCAGATCCTGCACGTGCATCCGAACTCGGGAACTCCCCAGGCTCCTCCGGTACCTAAGAATGTTATTCGAGGCGATCGGTTCATTTCGTAGGCATTGCAGCTTTCGCGTATTATATGATTAATGACTCTAATTTATTATCATAACAGTTCATTATTATTGCTTATATTTTGTTTAGCTTCCTGGGCCCAATCGATTTGCCTGCAGAGCCCCAGTATCAGATCCGCATCCTGACGCGTCAATGGAAAACGGCCAAGGCTCCGCCTTAGTTTTTGCATCCAGTATTCCGGATTCCGGGGGTCGATGAAGTCGATTCGGGCGAGCGTATGCTCGAGACGCGCGTACATGCGTTCCAGGTCTGCGGCGGTGGCCAGGGGCTTTCGTTTGGGCTCGGGTTTCGGCGATTTCTCGTTAAATGCAAGAAAGCATTCGTAAGCCAGAATCAGCACGGCCTGCGCCACGTTCAACGAGTGGAAGTCGGCCGTGGGCACGAGGACCACTTCATGGCAGAACTTCAAATCATCGTTACTGAGACCGCGATCTTCGGGTCCGAAAAGTAAAGCGATCCGGTTTTCGGGTGCGATTTCGACCAATCTGGCGGCCGTGGCGCGGGGAGTCGAGGTAACGGGACGTTTTCGTCCGATGCGGGAGGTGGTGCCCACGATGTAGGTGAAAGGCCGGAGCGCTTCGGACAGCGTATCGTAGGTCTCCAGATTCTTGATCAGATCGGCGGCGACGTGAGTGGAGAGTTTGAGGGCCCGTCCGAGGTCCCAATTTTCGGGCGCCACGACGCGCAGACAATGAATGCCCATGTTCATGGCGGCTCGCGCCGCTGCGCCGATGTTTTCCGGATAGTGCGGTTTATGCAGGACGATGGTGATGTGTTCGAGAGACACGTGAAAGGAGGACCTCCTGGTAGAGCATTGGGGTGTTCTTATGGGTTCCGCGTTACGTCTGATAAGAAGTATTATGTAAACTAAAGTTATCAACCCGGCGGTCCGCCCGAGTCTTTCGGAGCGGACCGCGCAACAAGGCTGAAAAACGGCTCCAACGAATCAATACCCCATCTGTTTCAGCAGATCCTTGAGACCCTGGACAGCGTCGGCCGAATGCTTCAACTCGGCTGCTTCTTTTTCCGTCAACCGAATCTCGATGATCTGTTCGATTCCTCCCGTACCGAGCTTCACCGGCACTCCGATAAACAAACCGTCGATTCCATACTCGCCCTCGAGATACGCTGCACACGGAAGGATCTTCTTCCGGTCCTTCAGTATGGACTCCACCATCTCCACAGCGGAAGACGCAGGTGCGTAATAAGCGCTTCCTGTTTTGAGTAACTGGACGATTTCGGCGCCACCCTGACGAGTACGCTGAACCATGGCATCGATTCGTTCTTGGGATAAAAGTTCGGTAATCGGAATGCCGGCCACGGTCGAGTAGCGTGGCAGAGGCACCATCGTGTCACCATGACCACCCAGCACGAACGCATGCGTATTCTCCACGCTCACATCCAGCTCTCGGGCGATAAACAGACGGAATCGGGCCGAGTCCAGCACTCCCGCCATCCCGATAACGTGTTCCTTTGGAAATCCACTCACATTATAAGCCACATGGCACATGGCATCTAGGGGATTGCTCACAACGATCAAGACGGCATTCGGAGAATACTTGGCGAGCTGCTCGACCACCTTCTTTACAATTCCCGCGTTGGTCTGTATCAAATCGTCGCGGCTCATGCCCGGTTTTCTCGGAATTCCGGCAGTTATCACGGCAATGTCGGATCCCTCGCTGTCTTTGTAGTCGTTGCTTCCGACAAGCCGGCAATCATGTTTTTCCACAGGCGACGCTTCCTCGAGGTCCAATGCCTTCCCATTCGGAACTCCTTCGAGGATGTCGATCAATACTACATCAGCCAGCCCCTTCTCCGCCAAACGCTGGGCCGTGGTCGCTCCCACGTTGCCGGCTCCGACAACGGTAACCTTATTCTTCATGTCCATTCCTCCTTGGTTGCTGAATGACTCCATCCGGTTTCCAAGTCCCGATCTGGATGGTGTCCTTTTCGTTTAAATTATTAAGCGTATCTCGCAAAGAGCATTTTGTCTTCTGCAAATTATTTTGATATTAACCGTTTTCATGTTTTAGACTCAAGAGCAGAAAAACGACGAAGTCCAAGAAACCGGAGAGACCTCATCATGGAAAACCCTCGGGCGATTGTAGAAAACGATCTTATTCTGATACATGTGCAACACAATCCCGGTTTTTTCGCCCGCGTCGAGGAGATCGTCGCGGATCGAAAACCCGGATGGTGGCAAGTGCGAATCCTTCCGCTCAGTCTCGACAATTCGGAATTTCAGAGCATCGTCTGGATTCTCGATGACCAGCAAATACGAGGTGAAGAGTTCACGATGCAGTCGGTCCCCATGCGCATCCAAAGGGTCGAGCCTTATGCTTCCCGTGTTCCCTCCAAGCCGAAACCGGAAAAGAACGGAGCCAAAAGCGGAAAGGTCATCAGTCTGGTGAAGAAGTAACCGGTTATGTTGCGGTTAGCGGTGGTCGGAATCGACGGTTCCGGAAAAAGCACCACTACCCTGAGGGCCATCCAGCAGGTTAGCCGGAGCCTCCTGGTGGCAAAACCGGGCAGACCAAACATCATCGCGAGCAACGGGCGGATTCGTAAGTACCTTCGGATATATTCGCCGACGCTGGTAACGAGGGACTACTGGCTGCACCTCCATGAAAATCCGCCGGTGTTGCACCATATCTCACAGAAGATCGAAGAGGCTCTTTCCATCGTGCGGAAACGGTTCGGTTCGGGAGTACTACAAATAGACACTAGCCACAGAGACGAGTTGGAGGTGGCGGGGATCGTCTCCGAGTGTGCACTAAAATTGCCCCCGGATTTCTCGAAGCCGTTGTATCTCAGGGTCTAGCCCGCTCCGGGCTTTCGCCTTCCTTGCTGCGAGAATCCCGATTCGAGTTGAGGCGGTCTATAACGGACGCGCGGAAGCCTGCTCGCGTGTTCCTCCGGCCGATCCCCAAGGGACTTCAGAGCACAGGAAATCTTTCACCAGGGTAGCCCCTATCCTATGCGCCCGAAATCCAAGTCTGTCGCCGTGGATCATCAAGACGGCCAAAGCCATCGACCGGTTCTCCTTCTTATCCAGCACGTATCCAACAAACCATTCGTATCTCAATGTATGTTCTTCGTTACCGATGTTGCCGGTCTTGCCCCCTACTTCTGCAAGATCATGTTGGGTGTATCGCCGTATGTTGCGAAACGCCCTCGAACACGTGCCCTTTTCGATCGTAGCCTGCATGAGTGTGCGTAACTGCCTGGCCGAATCCGCGGAAATGATCCGCTCCGAACCTATGACCGGACCCAAGTAGTAGTTGTGGTCGTCGGCGTCTCTGATCTTGTCCACAACGGAGACCACGGGTTGAATCCCATCGTTCAGAACAGCCACGGGCAGAGATGCGGCGTGGATGGGAGAAATCTGCGTGACTCGGTTGTACCCGGATGCCAGTTCCGCTACTTGAAAATCCGATTCAGGGACCAGAAGGCAACTGGTCTCGATGGGCACGTCGCACTGGATTTTTTCTTCAAAACCGAAGAGCCTAGCGTATTTGGCCAGGATTTTCGGTCCGGTCAAATGCAGGCCGACCTTTCCGAAGATCGAATTGATGGATTGAGCGAACGCACCATCAAAACGTACGTACTGGCTGTAACGGTTTGCTTCTAATTTCAGGTTCTTCTTATACAGGGTGTATTTCCCACCACTGAAAGGAATCTTGCTTTCGGGAGTCACAGCTCCTTCTTCCAGGGCCGCCGCCGCAGTTATGATTTTAAAGATGCTGGCGGCGGGGAACCTCGCGGACCACACCGGCATGCCGTCGGCTCTCCCGAAATCGGCCAATGCCGTAACGCGTCCGTTCTGTGGGTTTACCACCACCACGGCGCCGGCTTCGGCGCCGCTCTGCTCCAACAAGTTTTTGATTTTTTTCTGAACTTCCAGGTCAATGGTCGTCTGCAAATACAGAGGTCGTGCGTTTTGCCCGGCAATCACGAAAACGGTTTCCTCATCCAGCCGCTTCTCTATGCGGGAGACCAGTTGCGTTACCTGTGCTCGTGTAAATCGATGGGGCGAATCGGGAGGATCTTCGTTACCTTGTTGAACGGGATCGGGGGGGATGGCTAAGGTACCAAAGACGAACCATGTGGTGAACGCGAACATAAGGGACAAGACAAAACACAGGATCATGATGCAGCCCCGTTTCCTCGACACGCGCAATTGCGTTCGCTGATGCATGCGCTCTGGTTGAGGAGGAACGATCAGATCCATACGCGAGATACAAATTGTCCGAAGATAATTTCAGGTTCATTTTTCATGACTGAGGCATGAATATAGACTACCTTTATAAAATGTCAAAGGAAAACTGCCTTGCGTATCAATCTCACGAAAGGCATCATGGATGGGGATGAGTTCATAGGCGTCCGAGCCGAGGAGGAGAGCTTGAAGTATGATGAGTTTGAATAACCAATTTCCCTCTAAATTGCGAATCCGTGCCGGCAGCGGCCTAATCACTCAAATTCGCGACGAGGGCATCGCACCCGAACGCATACGCGTCTTCGCCGGCCCGGCGACAGGGCCGCGATGGTGCTCGTTTGCCGCCATCGACGAGGTAATTGCGCGAACCGCCGCGCTGCAACAGGGACCGGCGCGCGTGCTTTTGAGCGGCGCCTCGGCCGGGGCGTGGAGAATGGCGGCGCTGGCGTGCAAAGACCCTCTTGAGGCATTGGCCCGCTTCAGGCAAGCCTATATCCACATGCACTTCGGAAGCGCCGAATCGACTATGGACCGGCTCGAGACCGTAAGGAAAGCAGTTAGGGCGTTCATTTCGGAAGAAGACGCAGGGTACGTAACCTCCCACCCTTCATATGATCTGAGCATCCAGACCGCCCGCCTCCGGCATCTTCTGGCTTCGAACCTTGCTCCCCTTTCGTTCGTGGGTTTCGCTTTGGCCATGGGTTTCCATTTCATGACCCCGCGGTTCGAGCGCTTGTTCTGGGAGAACGTTTCTTTTACGACCACCTCCGAACCCCGAGAAAATGGGCGTGCTTCGAGGGTATGGCGACGTTTTCCACTCGTCCGGAATCATCTCCGCCTGATCCTGGCGGCCACAGGGGCGGTGCCGTTCAGGGTAGGTCCAGTGCGTGGAATCTCCGGAGCGCCTGCGGGCGCCTATTGTGACGGCGGTCTGGCCGAATACGTCTGGAAACACGAACCGGATCTTAATCCGGACGAAATCGTGCTTATCGTCCATCACGGCGGCCCCCTCTATCCTTCGTGGCTGGACAAAAAAGCACCGACGTTGTACGGGCGACTTCCCGGACTGAACCAGGTTGTGACCGTTTCTCCAGGCCCCCGTTATGTTGAAACGCTTCCGGATGGCCGCTTTCCGGATCGCGACGATTGGATACGCTTTAAGGATGAACCTCAAGAGCGTATTCGTCGCTGGAATCAAGCCGTGTCGCAGTCCGTCGAGCTGGGGGATCTGTTCGAAGAGTTGATTTCCGGAGCATCGCCGGGGGATCGAGTAGAACCTCTCAGGGGAAACGAAACCGTATAACCGCTCGTCCGGAATTGAATGCCTATCAATAGGCTGGATGTACGGCTGTTTTTTTGGTATGTTCTAAGAAAATCGGAAAAAAGCAATCTGAGCTAAGGCGGCCGCATGTTCTCAGTAGACACCCTCGTTACCATTGATCTTGGAGCAGGAGCGGAAAAAGCGACGTGTTTTTCTCGAATTCGGGGATGGAGGGAAGATAAATATGTGATTCTGGATCTGCCGATGGCCGGTGGAAAGCCGATATACCTCCACCAGAAAAAGGAGTACATCTTCCGCTACATTGAAGACGGGGTCTATTGGGGGTTCCGATCCTGGGTGATCGAGAACGTTTTCAAGCCCTTCCCTTTCACGATCATCCGGTATCCAACCGACGCCGAGCACCGCTCTCTCAGGGCGATGCCGCGCTACAAAACCAATCTGGAAGCCACTTTCAAGTGTGAAGGATTCGAAGGCAAAGGGACCATCCTGGATCTATCCCTCCAAGGATGCCTTCTGACTGCGGAGGAACCGGGAGGTCTCGAAGTCGGTCGCGTCATCGTGATCATGATTCACTGTCCATCGCAGGATAACATCCACAATCTGACAGGCGCCATTCGAAACGTGACTTCCAAGGATGACCGGTTCCTCGCGGGCGTATCCTTCCATCAGACACCGAAGGCTCTCGCTGAACTCGTCCAGATGATCGCCCAATTCTCGGCCTGAATCGGACCGCCCGCGCCGTCTTCCCTATTGAAGTAAACTCGCCAGTTGGGGCGCGTCCGTGGTCAGCTTTCTTCCAAGATCGTTGAGCGCATTCCCAAGGGCATGGGCACAGGCCAGTTCAACTGTTGGATACAGACGATAGGCGTATGTCCTCTCCCCCGTTCCAACACCTTCCGTCTTGACCACTTGCGTTCCCCCGGGGTCGGAAACCTCGGCTGAAAGCACCACTTCCACCTGGACGACCCTTTTGTCCGCTTCCACCACATCGGCCTTCAAACTTTGGATTTCGAGCTTGAAGGCGTAGGAAGCGCCGTCGGCGGGCGCTTCGGCAACGACAGAAGCGTCCTGGAAGTAAGCGGGCATCATAACGGGCACCATCATCCCAAGCCCTCTATCTGCCAGCAGGTCCACGGTCTTCTCCGATTCACCGGACAGGACCACTTCGAAGGGTCTGGAGTCAAAGGACGGATCCATCACGATTCGGCAGTTTTCTCCGAATCGCTTGGCCGAAATCACTGTGACCTTATCTCGGGCCACGTTCGTAAAAACCCGGGCGTTGAATTGTTTTTCGTAATCCGGAACGCCGGGAGTCGAAGCGCAGGATAGCACCATCATGAGAGCCACGGCCAACGCCGACGCTGCCAGTAAATTATGCCGCATGATTTGTTCCTCCTAGTGGTAAATCAGTTACGCCAAGGCCATATAATCCAATCCGTCGCACCGTAGCGCGGCCGGCACAGTTGGATTTATCGCGAGTATAGGGCGAGAGGCTCAGAGGTTGCAATCGAAAATGTCACAGTTCATGCGCCGCTGATTCTCGAGCTTTCGTATGAGAGCAACGATTCGAGGCCTGAACGGATCGAATGAACGGCCCGGAAACCTAACAAATTGAGCATGCGGGCCACACTGGCTTCGGAATATCGCACATCTCCAATCCGTTCTTCGGCAAACGAGGGAACGACCTTTCTGCCGGTCAGGGACTCCAGCGCTTCCAACAGAGACAGAAGCGATATGGAGGCGCCGGATGCAATATTCATTACCTCTCCCCGGCCCAACTCCGTTGAAATCATCGCCAGCACGGCCGCTTGAACCACATCTTTGACAAAAACGAAATCCCGTGTCTGCCTTCCGTCGCCGAAAATAGTCAAGGTCTCATTTGTGAGCATCTGACGGGTAAAGCGCGAGATCACGCCGGAGTACATGGAAGACGGATCCTGCCTAGGGCCGTAAACATTGAAAAATCGCAAACTGACGGTCTCGACCCCATAAAGCCGAGCGTACAGCCTGGCATACATCTCTCCGGTCAGTTTGCTCGCCGCATATGGGGATTCGGGTGCAGGAAGCATTTCCTCGGACTTCGGAAGCGTGGGCTCGGATCCATACACGGCGGCCGAGCTGGCCAGTATCATCCTTTTAACATGGTGGACGCGGCAAGCCTCCAGCACATTGAGGGCTCCGGTTACATTCACGTCGTGACAGAGAACGGGTCTTTCAACGGACTCTGCAACGGAAACGAGCGCCGCCAGATGAAAGACGCGATTCACCCCCTGCGTCACCCGCTCCACTTGCCCGAAATCCCTCACATCGCCCTCGATCAGTTCAGGCATCGGCTTAAGGTGTTCAATATTCTCAGTGTGTCCCGTGGAAAGATTATCGAACACTTTCACCCTGTATCCGGATTGAACGATCCGCTCGGCAAGATGCGAGCCAATGAATCCACAGCCGCCTGTTATCAACACTGTTTCCATAGCATGCTCCAGTCGGTAAGTCCGTTCGATGGGCGCAAACAGGATCACTAAATGGAATACCAGGGAGCGTCAAGAGTTTCAAGAAATACGGTGTACATGAGTGTCTGGACGCTTTTTGGACTCCGGTTACAGATTCAGAGACCGAACGAGCCGATACATGAGATAACATATGAACATGATTAAGAAAGATCCGAAGGATTTCGCAGGCACAAATCTTGCTCATGAAAGACCCGAAACCACTGCAAGAAGGATGAATTGTATGGAAGAGTACTTCAGCCAGGTGCAAAAATGGCAGATCGTGACGGAGGTCAGTGTGCTCATTCAAAACGAAAATCCCTGCCATGCCATAAGGTTGGGTGAAGAACCCGTGATCGTGGCGGAACGCGACGATGAATACGATCACTTCCCGATTGAAATGGAAGGGCTGTTTCTATACTATGCGCCCGCCAAACAGCACGCCCCGTTGGAATACGTGACTGAGTATCCGTGGGGATCGGCTGGTCGGGCGTAACAGCCTCCGAGCTTTTCCTCATCGAAGCCGCCTGGGGCCGAGCCGAAGCGCAACCGGAAGAGGTTTTCACGTGTGTTATCCGTCGCGCCGGGACGGATCCCGGCGTTACTCGGATCCGGGACGTTGCCCATAATTGGACGCTTCACCGCGATTCCCATGCCATGTCGCCCTTCCGATAAGGACTTTTTCCGCATCACCTTTTGAAATAGAGAGTCAATGATGACCAAAACGTGTCGTGTTCTTTTTCTTTTCGCCTTGATCCTTCTCCCTGTGGCATGCTCATCGGGCGGCGACGGCTCCGTGAGTTCCAATGATACCGTTCTCGAAGAAAAGTACTTGGAAGCCGTCAAAGACGCAATGACCACTGAAGAAGGGGAGTTGTACGACGGCTTGACCGACGTGGTGGAGGCAAACCATTATCTTCATTGGTCGGATATAAACGGCGAAATAAGAGTCTTAGCGGTGACATGGACCCCGTATCCGGACAGCTATCCCGTGGGTGAAACGGTCCAGACCTGGTGGGGCGACACATGGGTCACCATGGCGCCCGAAATAACGGACTGGTTCAGCGAGAATTACCGGGGCAATACGGACATGACCCTTCGGGCGGCGCAGCTTTTGGGGCTGCCGAAGGACGCGGGGTATACGCATTTTGTCGAACTCTGGGTTCGACCCGGAGACCTTTTCCGCCCCGCGCCGGACAACGAGATTACAGACCGGACGGTTCAGCTCGAATTACCCGAATCCGCAGAGGAATGGTACATCGAGTGGTTTCATACTAACATTATCGATTCCTATTTTCCCATGCAGTATCCCTGGACGAGATTGGGTTACACCTACGATTGGGGCGCCGTGGATACGGAAGTAGGGCTTTCCGAGTTTGTTATCCGGCAAGGCTCGGAAGTGATCGTGGAATCGAACGCAGCTACAGAGGCGTACTTACGAAGCAATTGACCATGAGCGGCGCGGCCCATCGGTGTTCCGGCGCCCCGTGTCCGATTGCCGGTCGTCCGTGCTTTAGGATTGACAGTGGCCGATGCATCGAATATGAACCATCGATACTATTAGCAGAAGTTCGGAAAACTCGACCTATTGAAAGGCTTTGAGATGATTTACACGCTTACGCTGAACCCTGCGTTGGACTGGACCATCGTGCTCGATCACCTGGAGGCCGACGATACGTTGCGCCCCATCGCTGAAGAAAGGTACGCTGCGGGCAAGGGCATCAACGTATCCCGCGTGATCCGCGCTCTTGGGGGAAACAGCGTTGCGACGGGCTTTGCCGGAGGGTATGAAGGCCTGGAACTCGAGGGTCGGTTGGTCAATGAAGGCGTTTTGACGAATTTCACACGGATCGGCGGTTCGACCCGGGTGAATTTGATCATCAAGGAAAAAGATACCGGACGCCAATTTTCCATTGGCAGTCCGGGACCCGAGATCCGGATGCTGGAGTTGGGACAGTTGTATGAAGAGCTTAAGAACGTGCCCGACCCCACGTACGTCGTCATTTCCGGCAGCGTCCCCAAGGGGATCGACCCGGGGATCTACAGCCAGTTTATCGTCACCTTTCGAAAACGCGGCGCCAAAATTGCGCTGGATGCGGACGGCAAGGCGTTGCGTCGCGGAATCGAGATGAAGCCGGATTTCATAAAGCCTAACCTGCATGAGTTGAAGCGGCTCAGTAACAAAGAGCTGAAATCGACCGAAGAGGTGGTCATCGAAGCCAGACGATTGGTGGACTCCGGCATATCCCACGTCATCGTTTCCATGGGACCCAAAGGACTGATTGTCGTGACGGCCGAAACCGCGATTGAGGCAATACCTCCGGTCGTGCAGGTGGACTCCACCGTAGGAGCCGGTGATTCGGCGCTGGGAGCTTTCATTCTCGCCCACAGCCGTGGCAGTACCCTCGAGGAATGCACCGTCCTGGCGTGTGCGGCCGGCACCGCCACCTCTATTACGCCCGCCACCGCCTTGTGTTCCCTCGATCTCGTGGAAGCCATCAAGCCGCATGTGACATGGAAGCGAATTCTGTAACGGGGACGAAGAAATGAGGCTTTTTGGACAATTGTTTTCCTACCCTTGGAGGCGTTTGACGGAAAACAACTGCAACAGCTATCTCCTAGACGGACGTCCACGAACGCTGGTGGACCCCGGCCACGCCCATCTTTTCAATACGCTTTCCCTGCAGATGAAAGAAGACGGATTTTCACCCGAGAGTATCGACCTGATCGTTCTGACGCATTGTCACCCGGACCATTTGGAAGCCGCTGCCGGGTTCTTTCCGGCCGCCACCCTGGTTACCATGCATGAGGCGGAGGAAACTTACATGATGGGTGACGGGAAAGCTTTTTTCGAGGCCATGGGCGGTCGAATGCCCAAGCTCGAGATGAAATTCCTCCTCCGGGAAGGCTCCCTGCAATTAGGCGATCATCACCTTGAAGTGATTCATGCCCCCGGTCATTCGCCGGGTTCGATTTGCCTTTACTGGCCCCGATACAAAACCCTCATAACCGGGGATCTGGTTTTTCTACAAGGGGTGGGGCGCATGGACTTTCCAGGCGGGAGAACCGACCGGCTGAAAGAAAGCATCGTCAAGGTGGCGGAGCTCGACCTGGAAACCGTTCTGCCCGGGCATGGAGAGATCATTCAGGGGGAAAAGGAAGTTCGCGATAATTTTGAATTCATTCAGAGTATCTATTTTCCGGTAATATAAACCGACCGCAGCGCGGGGCCATGCACTAAGACCCAAATAACGCTCGATAGAGGAAAACACGAATGGACACGTTGGAAAAGGCCAGGATTCGAATCTCCCATTGGATTTCTCACAATGAGCATCACATAGAGGAATACGAGCTTTTTGCGGAACAACTCGAAGAGGCGGGCAAAGCTGCCGCAGCGGCACAGATAAGGGAACTCGCGCGGCTCGAGAAAGCCAGTACGGAATGCCTCCGAAAGGCGCTGCTCGATCTGGAGGAGAGATAAGCGGCCCGTTACGAAGGATGGCCCGTTTCAGCTCCTGGAGGAATTTCAGCAGCCGAACGCGAAAAACTCAAACGCCGGACAGCAGGCGACGTACGAGTTCGTTCCTGAGGGGTTCAAGAACCCGGTTGGATTCGAGTATCATTTGCTCGTTCTTTTCGATCCATTCGGCATGGTGTTGGATTTTCGGCACTACGGCGGAACCGTAGATACCTTTCCCCTCCAACTCTTTTATAACACGTTCCCGGATCTCGTCGCTCAGGGAGCGTTCCCGACGCTCGAAGGCTTCCAGTTCCCGGCGAATGCCATCGATCTCGTCCTGGGCGCGGTCCCCTCGCCATTCGCCCAGGTCATCCAAAAGGCGGATATTCATGTCGCCGGGCCGTAGCTGTTCCACAACGGTTCGGACTGTCTCCTCCAGCACATCCGGATCCGGGTCCTCTTCTCCGAGCGTTTTGAGCAATTGGCTGAGCCTCCAGACCCCCTCGACGTACTTCAGCGCATATCCGCGGGCCCTTTTCTTGGCGTCTTCTCTGAGGATTTCGCGTTTCTCCTCGTCGCCGAGGCGCAGATGACGCGTTTTTTCGAGGACGAGATCCAGCGTGCTTTTGATTTCACCCATACCCGCGCTCAACTAAGCGTAGACCATGCGCCGTGTACCGCAAGAACTCTCGATCCTTAATATTCTTTAGGCATTCGGTTGAGCTGTTCTAGGGTAAACACGGGACCGTCCTTGCATACGAGTTCCTTGCCGATATTGCATCTTCCGCAGATTCCGATTCCGCATTTCATGCGCATTTCGAGACTCATGATGATCTGTTCCGGGGTGAATCCGAGTTCGCTGAGAACCGGCTGCGTGAAACGGATCATGATGGGCGGTCCACACACCAGCGCCAGGGCGTTTTCCGCTCCGGGAGCCTTCTCCTTCGTAATGGCGGGCACGAAACCGACATTGTATTTCCAATCCGGATCCTTGGTAGCGTCCACCGTGATATGCATCTTGATGTCGTCTCGTCGTTCCCATTCCGCGAGCTCTTCCCGATAAAGCAGCATTCCCGGACTTCGGGCTCCATATACGACCGTAATGTCACCGAACTTTTTGCGGTTGTCCGGATGCAGCATATAGACGATGCTGGAACGAAGCGTGGTGAAAGCAAAACCCCCGCCCACGATGACGATGTTTTTCCCTTCCATCCGTTCCCAGGGGTACCAGTTCCCCAAAGGACCACGGACCCCCATGATTTCGCCGGGTTTCATATTGTGGAGGTGGCTGGTGACCAGGCCCACCTTGTTAATCGTAAACATCAGAAACCCTTTTTCCGTGGGAGAAGACGCTATTCCAATAGGAATTTCACCCTTCCCCGCAACGGAAAGCTCGGCGAACTGACCGGGATGGTATTTAAACTCATCTTCGTCCGAAGGATTGATGAATTCCAGCTTGAATGTCTTCAGGTTTTTATCCTCGGTTTCGGTGATCACATCGATGATTCGAACCGGGTACGGGAGATACGGATTCTTCAAGACAGTCCCCCCCTCTCAGGCCGTTTCGCATGCTGCAGGAACGTAGTTGTTCATTATTTCGAATACTCGGCGGATGTCGATGTTAACCGGACAATGCTGAACACATCGCCCACAGCCCACACAGGCTACGCCGTTGCCATACTTGTCCACGTAGTATTTCAGCTTGTGCATGAAACGCTGGCGCACGCGTTGCGTTTTGGCGTCACGCGGGTTGTGCCCAGAACCATGCAACGTGAACAACGGGAACATGCAGGCGTCCCAATTCCGGAGACGGATGCCGTGGCCGCCGCGCGCTTCGTCCTGGATGTCGAAGCACCAACACGTGGGGCAGAGAAACGTGCACGTCCCGCAGTTGATGCAGGAGAACGCTATGTCGTCCCAGAACTTTGCCTCGAACAGATTCATGAGATCCTGCTTCGCCAACTTGTCCGTCGGGACACGACTCTTTATTTTATGCTCGGCCGTTTCGCGTAGAGTTTCCGCCTGCTTAAGCTGTGCCTTGTCGGCGGGTTCTCCCTCCACACCTGAAAGTAGCGATTCCCCCTTTTCCGTCAGCGCTCTCAGAAGATAAGCTTCTCCCAGATCCGCCATCAATGCGTCCAGACCTTCTTCATGAAACGGACCGCATTCCACGCTGGTGCAGAAACAGGCCGCACAGGGATCGTTGCATCCGTAACCGACCAGGGTCGCCGCTTCGAAGCGCTTCACCCAATAGAGGTCCCGGTATTCCGGATTGTCGAAATTCTTCCTTACCAGTTGTATGGCCTTAGCGTCACACGGCCTTATGCCCACGACCAACCATGGCGGATACTCCCGGGGGACTTCTTTCAGGATTCCGGCGTTCTCTTCACTTGGGTCCGTGGAGAACTCGAACATCTTCTCCGACTGGGGCTCCATAAGAAATTTAGGAGAAAGACGGCTGTTTTGAAATTCGAAAGCAGGCTTTTCGTCCCCCTCCAACATTTTGAATTCGACGATGTCACCCTTCTCAACAGGAACGTACAATCGGTAGGATGCCTTCAGCTTTTCGAGGACCGACGGTAAACGTTCTTTGGAAAGCACTTTGGATATCATCAGGAAGTCCTTATTCTACAAAATGAATCCGTTCGGATCGTCCGGTCTATAACGGTCTAACGGCGGTCGCTCGTCTAAAGCAAGACCAGCCTCCCAGTCGTACAATTCTTTGATATCTTTTTCTAGTTTCTTCGTGAATTTCCGGACGCGTATGCCCACAGGGCACGCACGCTCGCACGCGCCACAGTCCGTGCACCTGCCGGCGCAATGGTATGCTCGAAGAAAATGAAAGGTCATCGTATCGGTGCGATCGATACTTTTCCCCAGCCACTGGGGTTTCGACTCATCCACAAAACACGTAGGACAATAGCAGAGCGGACAGGCATTGCGACACGCGTAGCACCGGATACAGGGTTCGATGAGTTTCTGAAAATACTCCCAACGTTCTTCCGGAGTCTTATCCTCGATCGCCCTAATATCCTCGTAACGATCCACGTCCTTTTGTTCTTCCACGAGATCGGCGACCAACTCGTCGTAGACGACGGGGTTACGGTGAATGCAGATGGCGCAGTTCTCCTGAAGTACGTCCTTCTTGTCGAAGGTTTGTTGGCCCGCTTTTCCCGTCACAATGATGCGGCTCTCTTCCTCGACCACATCGAGGATGTCTCCGCCGGCCATTCGGGTCACTTTGCGGCGATCCACCATCCCCTCACACGGAACCCCCACAATGATCAGCTGCTCCCGCCTGATCTGATTCTCGACGATGTGGGTAACGATATTTCTGGAATCGCAGCCTTTTGCGACGATACCTATGCGCTCGCTTCGTTTTGGAAGATAGTTAGCCAGGTTGATTCCGCAGTTGCTGTCCCAATGGAGCGTCTCCGCGGCTTGCGCGTTTCGAATCAAGGTGGGCTCGCTCATCATGGGAACCGTGCCTTTCCGAAATCCGATAAACACGTCGACTTTTCCGGATTCGAGTAACTGCCTGGCCGCCTGGCGAATTTTCTCTGTATATCTAATCATTTAGGCTACCTCAGCAAGTTCCTTGATGAGTTTATTCGCCGGTCCGACCGCTTGAACCGCGTCACTGACCTCTTTGGCCACTCTCTGAAACTTGGTGGATTCTGCAGAGGAAATCCAAGAAAAATGAAGCCTCCCGGGCTCGATGCCGATATATTCCAGCAAATTCTTCAGCAGCGCGAACTTTCTGCGTGCGTAGTAGTTGCCTTCAATATAGTGGCAATCTCCCGGGTGTCACCCGGAGACCCAAACCCCGTCCGCGCCTTTCCGGAAAGCCGTCAAGATAAACTTGGGACTCATCCTTCCGGAACAGGGAACCCGAATGACCCTGATATCGGAAGGGTACTGCAGGCGCCCTATTCCGGCCAAATCGGCCGCGCCGTAACTGCACCAGTTGCAGAGAAATGCAACGATTTTGGGTTGCCAATCGCTTTCGGTCATCTAACATTCTCCTCTATATTAGATCTCCCACTCGTCCCTCGCCCGATCGGTATCGGAGGCCCGAGACGCAACGGCTCGGGATCTGAACAACGCGCCGCAAGGGGACCCCGGCCTTTTCCTGACAGAGGCATCGGTCCTGCAATCATCAGCCTGATCGTCAAAGGCGTTTGTCCGGTAAGGGCCGCCGTCAACGCCCGAACCACACGAGCGATCCCCGGACGACGGCGCTCGAGGAGGAAGCCCTTAAATCAAGGCGCTTACTCGCGGATACTGCGTGGGCCGAATCTGAAAACGGGCCGGTTTCTTGGTTGCGTACGCCGATCGGACGCGTTCGTGCTTTTTTTCACGTCTACTCTTAGCCGATTCGTCCGGCGAAATCAAGGATCTTGTGATCGGCTCATCCAACTTGGCCAAGAAATGGCTTGGGCTTACCCTGGGCAGCAAAATAGAACGGGTTTCGGGACGGACAAAGTCGTTGACGCGCTGGAGAGCATGGACTCCGTTCCACGGAATCGCCGCCCTCTTTCAACAAACCGGCTTCCCGGTATCATCACGCATTCCCGAGCATCGAGAAGCGACCCGTCGCGGCGTACATGGTGTGCTTATGTTGTTTGAGATTTCACCCGAGGGTTCGATCGAGGGTCCGTTTTCTCTACAACGGCTCGGTCCACGCCTTCCCTCTCTTTCAAGTAGACGTTGATCGTTTCTCCCGGACGCGCTTTGCGTTGGATTCCCACGAAATTGGCCAAAATGGGAAGTTCTCGCCCGCCCCTGTCCACGAGAGCCGCCACGCGGATCCTCTTGGGCCGGCCGAAATCGATGATCGCATCCATGGCGGCCCGGGTGGTCCGGCCGGTATACAGTACGTCATCGGTCAGGATTATCTGTTTGTCGTCCAGATCAAACAGGATTTCTGTGGTCTGAACAATGGGATGCGTGCTTTTCCGGGTCCAGTCGTCCCTGTAAAGGGTGATATCGACATTCCCGGCCGGGACGTTTGTGCCTTCCAGGGCGTTGATGTTATCCCGTATCCGTTGCGCGA